>CAMBYA010000050.1 GCA_945872035.1 Rhizobium sp. Q54 | reverse complement strand
GGGAGAGATTCCGATCTACGAGCCGGGTCTCGACGACCTGGTCGCCCGCAACATGGCGGCGGGACGGCTGATCTTCACCACCGATCTCGCCAAGGCCGTTCCCGGCTCCGATGCCGTATTCATTGCCGTCGGCACGCCGTCGCGGCGCGGCGACGGCCACGCCGACCTCACTTACGTGTTCGCTGCTGCCCGGGAAGTCGCAGACCTGCTCCAGGGCCACGCGCTGATCGTCACCAAGTCGACGGTTCCCGTTGGAACGGGCGCCCGCGTCCAGCAGGTTGTCAGGGACCGGCTGAAGGAAATCGGCTCGACGGCCACCTTCGACGTGGCGTCCAATCCGGAATTCCTGCGCGAAGGCTCGGCGATCGACGACTTCATGCGGCCGAACCGGGTGGTCTGCGGCATCGACAACGGCCAGGCGCGCACGGTGATGCAGCGTCTCTACCGGCCGCTGTCGCTGCGCGAGACGCCCATGCTGTTCACCTCGATCGAGACGGCCGAGCTGATCAAGTACGCGGCCAATGCCTTCCTTGCCACCAAGATCACCTTCATCAACGAGATGGCCGACCTCTGCGAGCAGGTCGGCGCCGACGTCCAGGATCTGGCGCATGGCATCGGCCTCGACCAGCGGATCGGCGGAAAGTTCCTACATCCGGGCCCCGGCTACGGCGGAAGCTGCTTCCCGAAAGACACGCGCGCGCTGCTGGCGACCGCCGAGGAGGCCGACGTGCCGCTGGGAATCGTCAATGCGGCGGTATCTTCCAACGACCGGCGCAAGCGAGTCATGTCCCGGCGCATTATCGCCGCCTGCGGTGGCTCGGTCGAAGGCAAGACCATCGCCGTGCTCGGCCTGACCTTCAAGCCGAACACCGACGACATGCGCGACAGCCCCAGCCTCGACATCGTGCCCGCGCTGCAGAACGCCGGCGGCACCATCCGGGCCTATGATCCGGAAGGCATGAAAGAGGCCGCCAGGCTGCTCGATGACGTCACGTTCTGCGCCGACGCCTATGACGCCATGGACGGCGCCGACGCGGTGGTGATCATCACCGAATGGAACCAGTTCCGGGCGCTCGACCTGGACCGCGCCCGCGCGCTGCTGAAGCATCCGGTGATGGTCGACCTGCGCAACATCTACCGGCCCGAGGAACTGGACGGGACCGGATTCGCCTATCACTCCATCGGCCGGGGAGCCGCGAGATGACTGCTCATACCTTCGATCCTACCGTGCTGCGCGAGTACGATATCCGCGGCATCGTCGGCAAGACGCTGTCGGAGGCCGACGCCTATGCCGTCGGCCGCGGCTTCGGCACGCTCGTCCGGCGTAACGGCGGAAAGACCGTGTGCACCGGCTATGACGGCAGGGTCAGTTCGCCGACGCTGGAGGCGGCGCTGGTCGAGGGCCTGAAGGACTGCGGGCTGGCGGTCAAGCGCGTGGGCCTCGGGCCGACGCCGATGCTGTATTTCTCGGTGTACCACCACGACGCCGACGGCGGCGTGATGCTGACCGGATCGCACAACCCACCCGACTACAACGGCTTCAAGATGATGATCGGCAAGAAGCCGTTCTTCGGCGAGCAGATCCTGCATCTGGGCCGCATCGCCGCCGCGGGCGACTACGAGTCCGGTGCCGGTTCGGCCGAGGACGCGCCGGTGTTCGACGCCTATATCGACCGGCTGCTGAAGGACTGGACCGGCGGCACGCTCAACGCCGCCTGGGATACCGGCAACGGCGCCGCTGGCCCGGTGGTCGAAGCGCTGACCAAGCGTATCGGCGGCCGTCAGGTGGTGATCAACGCCGAGGTGGACGGCACTTTTCCCAACCATCATCCAGATCCGACCGACCCGGAAACGCTGCACCAGCTCCGCGCCGCCACGCTCGACAACGGCCTCGACCTGGGACTCGGCTTCGATGGCGACGGCGATCGCATCGGCGCCCTCGACGGCAAGGGCAACATCATCTGGGGCGACCAGCTGCTCGCGCTGCTCGCCCGTGACGTGCTCAAGGACGTGCCCGGCGCCACCATCGTCGCCGACGTCAAGTCCAGCCAGGTACTGTTCGACGACGTGGCGGCCCATGGCGGCAAGCCGCTGATGTGGCGCACCGGCCATTCGCTGATCAAGCAGAAGATGGCCGAGACCGGCGCGCCGCTTGCCGGCGAGATGAGCGGCCATATCTTCTTCGCGCACAAATGGTACGGCTTCGACGACGCCATCTATGCGGCGGTCCGCCTGCTCGGCGCCATCGCCAGCTCGGGCAAGACCCTCGACCAGCTCCGCGCCAGCCTGCCCAGCATGATGAACACGCCCGAGCTGCGCTTTCCGTGCCCCGAGGACCGCAAGTTCGCGGTCCCCGGCGAGATCCGCGCCCGGCTCGCCGGTTCAGGCGACGACGTCAACGACATCGACGGCGTGCGGGTCACCAATGCCGACGGCTGGTGGCTGCTGCGCGCTTCCAATACCCAGGACGTCCTGGTGGCGCGCTGCGAATCCGGCACCGAGGCAGGGCTCGGCCGGCTCAAGGACCAGCTGGTGTCGCAGCTCCGGCAGAGCGGCATCCAACCGCCGGATTCGCTCTAGGGTTCAGGCGCCTATCGCCGGTAGGCCTGCCATTCCGCGACGCTCCCGTCGCGGCAGCATCGGAGCGTCGCAATCTCCGATTGGCGGGTCGATGCCCAAGACATTGGCACGAAACGGTTTTGCAACTGCACCGCAACATTATTTGTTGCAGTGCACAATAATTCCTTGACGGTCTAAAGGGCCCTTCCCATACTTTAGTTACGCTGCGCTGCAATAACCCTCTCCCGGTCAACCTCTCCCAGCGGCGCCGCGAGTGACTTGGTTACGAAATGAGGAAGTAAATGGCCACGACCCGCACCACCAAGCCCAAGCCTGCTGTAAAGGCGAAAGCGGTTCCCCCCGCCGCGACAGCCGACGCCGCGCCGGCCCCCAAGGCCGCGAAGGCGCCCGCCAGCAAGCCCAGGGCAAAGGCGGTGAAGCCGGTCCCCGCGGAGCCGGTGACCCCTGTCGCGGCCGTTCCGGCGGCAATCGAGACGGCCCCCGAGGCCGTCGAGGCGACCGCCGATTTCATCGAGACGACGGCGGCTGAAGCGCCTCCCCTCGTGGAAGCCGCCGTCGACCTCGTTGAAGCCGCTGTCGAGCCGGTTGCCGACGTCGCCGAGAAGACGGCCTCGACCGTCAAGGCGACCGCGGTCAAGGCGGTGAAGGCCGCGGAGACCAGTCTTAAGTCGGTCGAGAATGCCGCGAAGGCCGGCAAGAAGACCGCCGAGAAGGCTGTCAAGGCAGGCACCGAGAAGATCACCAAGACCTTCGAGCAAGCGTTCTCAACCAGCAAAGAGAAGTACGAGACAGTCATGCAGAGCATCAGCGACATCTCCGCCGTGGGGCGGGAAAACATGGATGCCGTCGTCAGCGCCGGCACCGTATTCGCAAAGGGCATCGAGGCGGTGAACGCCGAAATCGCCGCCATTTCCAAGCGCAACCTGGAAGACAGCATGGCCGCCGTGAAGGCGCTCGCCGCCGCCAAGAGCCCCAAGGAGTATTTCGAGCTGCAATCCGACCTGATGAAGACGTCGTGGGACCACATGGTTTCCGACACCACCAAGATCGGCGAGATGCTGGGTGAATATTCCAAGGACGCCATGGCCCCGATCCAGAGCCGGCTAAGCGCGGCGATGGAAAAGTTCTCAAAGCCTCTCGCGCTCTAGAGCGCGGAGCGGCGAGATGAAGAAAGGGCCCGGTGCAGAGAATGTACCGGGCCTTTTTAGTTGGAGGAACGCCCGGCAGCTCCCAGATAAAATGGCCTTTGAAACCGACCGTAATTCCCTATTTAATAGGTCCGTCGACCGCTGCGCTCAGCAGCCCCAACACGGGCGCGGCGGCACCATGAGCGGATACGGTCTGTATGAGCAACGAGAACGAAGGCGGGAATGGGGGCACCGGCACGGGTGTGGTCACCAAGACCAAGCCCAAGACCAAGAAGCCGTCCCTCTACAAGGTCCTGCTGCTGAACGACGACTACACCCCGATGGAATTCGTCGTCCATGTGCTGGAACGCTTTTTCAATAAGAACCGCGAAGAAGCGACCCATATCATGTTGATGGTCCATCAGAAGGGCATCGGTGTCTGCGGCGTCTACACGTTCGAAGTTGCGGAAACCAAGGTGACCCAGGTCATCGACTACGCGCGGCGGCACGAACATCCGCTGCAGTGCACTCTCGAAAAAGAGTAGAAAGAGGAACAGACCGTGCCAGCCATCTCGCAGAATCTGGAAAAGACGCTCCACGGTGCCCTGGCTCTCGCCAACGAGCACCACCACGAATACGCGACTCTCGAGCACCTCCTGTTCAAGCTGACCGAAGATCCCGACGCCATCGCCGTGATGCGCGCCTGCAGCGTCGATCTCGACAAGCTGCGCCAGACCATACTGGATTATTTCGAGCGCGAGCTCGCCGGCATCCGCGTCTCCGACAAGGTCGATGCCAAGCCGACCGCCGGATTCCAGCGCGCGATCCAGCGCGCGATCATCCATGTGCAGAGTTCGGGCCGCGAGGAAGTGACCGGCGCCAACGTGCTGGTCGCGATCTATTCCGAGCGCGAGTCCCATGCTGCGTTCTTCCTGCAGGAGCAGGACATGACCCGGCTCGACGCGGTGAACTATATCTCGCACGGCATCGCCAAGGCGGCTTCGCGCACCGAGACCCGCACCCCGCGCGGCGCCGAGGAAGAAACCGAGTCCGCGCCCGCGGCCAAGGGCGGCGAGGCGCTGTCGACCTACTGCGTCAACCTGAACAAGAAGGCCCGCGACGGCAAGATCGACCCGCTGATCGGCCGCCATGACGAGGTCGACCGGGTGATCCAGATCCTGTGCCGCCGCCAGAAGAACAATCCGTTGCTGGTCGGCGACCCCGGTGTCGGCAAGACAGCCATCGCCGAAGGCCTGGCCCGCAAGATCATCCGCCACGAGGTGCCCGAAATCCTGCAGAGCGCCACCATCTTCTCGCTCGACATGGGCGCGCTGCTGGCCGGCACCCGCTATCGCGGCGACTTCGAGGAGCGGCTGAAGGCCGTGGTGAAGGAGATCGAGGAACACGACAACGCGATCCTGTTCATCGACGAGATCCACACCGTGATCGGCGCCGGCGCCACCAGCGGCGGTGCCATGGACGCTTCCAACCTGCTGAAACCGGCGCTCCAGTCGGGCGGGCTGCGCTGCATCGGCTCGACCACCTACAAGGAGTTCCGCTCCTACTTCGAGAAGGACCGGGCCCTGCTGCGCCGGTTCCAGAAGATCGACGTCAACGAGCCGTCGGTCGAGGACGCCATCAAGATAATGAAGGGCCTGAAGCCCTATTTCGAGGAGCACCACAAGGTCCGCTACACCAACGACGCCATCAAGACGGCGGTGGAACTGGCGGCCAAGTACATCAACGACCGCAAGCTGCCCGACAAGGCGATCGACGTGATCGACGAGGTCGGCGCGGCGCAGATGCTGCTGCCCGAAAGCCGCCGCCGCAAGACTATCGGCGTGCGCGAGATCGAGGAAGTGGTGGCGAAGATCGCCCGCATTCCCCCGAAGTCCGTGTCGCGGGACGACCGGGCGGCGCTGGCCAACCTGTCCGGCGACCTCAAGCAGGTCGTCTACGGCCAGGACCGGGCCATCGAGGCGCTGTCGTCGGCCATCAAGCTGGCCCGCGCCGGCCTGCGCGAGGCGGAGAAGCCGATCGGCTCCTACCTGTTCTCCGGTCCGACCGGCGTCGGCAAGACCGAGGTGGCGCGCCAGCTGTCCATCATCATGGGCATCGAGCTCGTGCGCTTCGACATGTCCGAATACATGGAGCGGCATTCGGTCTCGCGGCTGATCGGCGCACCGCCAGGCTATGTCGGCTTCGATCAGGGCGGCCTGCTGACCGACGCCGTCGACCAGCATCCACACTGCGTGCTGCTGCTCGATGAAATCGAGAAGGCCCATCCGGACGTGTTCAACGTGCTGCTCCAGATCATGGATCACGGCAAGCTGACGGACCATTCGGGCAAGTCGGTCGATTTCCGCAACGCCATCCTGATCATGACGACGAATGCGGGCGCCGCCGAGCTCAGCCAGAGTTCGATCGGCTTCGGGCGCGGCACCAAGGACGACGCCGACGACGACGCGATCAAGAAGATGTTCACGCCGGAGTTCCGCAACCGGCTGGATGCGACCATCGCCTTCGGTCACCTCAGCACCGAGATCGTCAGCCGCGTGGTGGAGAAGTTCATCATGCAGCTGGAGGCCCAGCTCAGCGACCGTCACGTGACGTTCGAGCTGACCCAGGAGGCCATCGACTGGCTGGTGACCAAGGGCTATGACCGCCTGTACGGCGCGCGCCCCATGGGCCGCACCATCCAGGAATACATCAAGAAGCCGCTGGCCGACGAACTGCTGTTCGGCAAGCTGGCCAAGGGCGGCCACATCAAGGTGAAGGTGAAGGACGACGAGCTGAAGTTCGACATCACCCCGCTGGTCGTCCCTCCGCGCACGTCCTCCAGCAAGGAACGCGACGAGCCGGTGCTGGCCGACTGAGGGTTTCTCTCGACACAAACTAGCGAAGGGCCGGTGGTGACACCGGCCCTTTTCATTTGTGACATGCACGGGTGATAGAGGGCTCCGCCCCTACTCCTCGCCGTCGGCCTGCGGCACCCGTCTGAACGGCCCATGGGCTGCCAGCACTTCCTGGTCGTGTTCCACATAGGCGCCTTCCTCCTTGAGGAAACGGGCGACGGCCTGCCTGAATCCCGGGTCGGCGATCCAGTGGGCGGAGTAGGTGAACTGCGGCAGGTAGCCTCGCGCCAGCTTGTGCTGGCCCTGCGCGCCAGCCTCGACCCTATTGAGACCGTGGGTGATCGCGAACTCGATGGCCTGATAGTAGCACGCCTCGAAATGCAGGCAGGGATGGTCCTCGACACAGCCCCAGTTGCGGCCGAACAGGGCGTCGGACCCCAGCAGATTGATGGCGCCGGCGATGTAGCGGCCGGCGCGCTTGCACAGCACCAGCACGATCTTCTCTGGCATGCGCTCGCCGATCAGCGAGAAGAATGTCCGGTTCAGGTAGGGCCTGCCCCATTTGCGCGACGAGGTGTCGACGTAGAACCGGTAGAACGCGTCCCAGTGCTCCTCACGCAGATCCTTGCCGGTCAGCACCTCGATGTCGATGCCGGGCGAGACCGCCTGCGCCCGCTCCTTGCGGATGTTCTTGCGCTTGCGTGAGCTCAGCGCGGCGAGGAAGTCGTCGAAGGTCGCGTAGCCCTCGTTGCGCCAGATGAACTGCTGGTCCTTGCGCAGCAGCAGGCCGGCCTCGCCCATCTCTGTCCACTGCTCGAAGGTGGGGAAGGTGATGTGCAGCGACGACACGCCCATCTGGTCCGCAACCTGCACGCAGGCGTTGAGCAGCAGGCCGCGCGTGCCTTCGTCGGGCGCCAGCAGTCGCGGTCCGGTCACCGGCGAGAACGGCACCGATACCTGCAGCTTGGGGTAATAGTCGCCGCCGGCACGCTCCCATGCGTGGGCCCAGCTATGGTCGAACACGTATTCGCCCTGGGAATGGGACTTCAGGTACATGGGCACGGCGCCGGCCAATCCCCCGCCATCTGGCCCGCCGCCGGCTTTTTCGATGACAATGTGGGTCGGCGCCCAGCCGGTGCCCGGGCCGACGCAGCCGCTGTCCTCCATCGCCGACAGGAAGGCGTAGGAGACGAACGGATTCTCCGTTCCGGCGCAGGCGTCCCAGTCCGCCGCCTTGACGGCGGCAAGCGACGGGATCGCGGATGCGGTGACCGGGGCGCTCACGAGGCAGCTCTCACGTGAAGGCCGCGACCGCGTCCACTTCGACCGCCATGCCCAGCGGCAGCGCATTGGCGCCCAGCGCCGCGCGGGCGTGGCGGCCGGCGTCGCCGAACACGTCGACCATCAGCTCGGAGGCGCCGTTCACCACCTGCGGCTGCTGGGTGAAGCCATCGGCGCAGTTGACGAAGCCGGTCAGCTTGACGATCCGGGTGATGCGGTCCAGGTCGCCGCCCAGCGCGGCATTGAGCTGCGCCAGGATGTTGAGGCCGCACAGCCGCGCCGCCTGGTGGCCCTGTTCGACGGTGAGGTCGAAGCCGACCTTGCCGGCATAGCGCACGCCGCTGGGCACCGCCAAGACCTGGCCCGACACGAAGATCAGTCCGCCGGTGACGACGAACGGCACATAGGCGGCGACGGGCTTGGGCGGTTCGGCCAGTTCGATACCCAGTTCCTGAAGCCGCGCCGCGATCCGTCCGCTCATGAAGGTCTCCTGCCTGTTTCGGGACACGAGTGTAACAGAGCGGATCGCCGTTCCAAGCGGGGCGCGTTCACGGCTATGCTGCACCGATGTGAATCGGGGGAGGGAAATTCATGACGCCGACGCTGATGGCTATTCTGGGCTTCGCCATGTGGACGCTGCTGCTCAGCGTCACCATCGCCATGACGCGCACCGTTTTCGTCATGCGGGGGAAGCGGGCGGCCAATGAGTTCTCGCCCACCGGCGAGGATGTCGGCGGATTCTCGCGACGGCTCGCCCGGGCGCACGCCAACTGCTACGAGAACCTGCCCATCGTCATCGCGGTGCTGCTGGTCGCCATCCTGGCCGGCCAAAGCGCCATGGCGGACCGCTACGCACTGTGGATCCTGTATGCCCGCATCTTCCAGTCGGCGGTGCACATGGCCTCGACCAGCATCCCGGCGGTCTATCTGCGCTTCATGTTCTACGGCGTGCAGATCGTGCTGCTGACGCTGATCGCGGTGAAGGCGTTCGGGGGGTAGTTCCTGCTCCCTCTGGTTGTCATCCCGGCTTTCGCCGGGATGACAATATCTATTTGATTTTACGTAGTTAATCCCACAGCCGCGCCGCGCCGCGGACACCACTCGAATCGCCGTGCCTTGCCTTCACGATGGGTGTCTTCACGCCGTCCGAGAACACGAAGCGGGGCAGCAGCGGCGGCACGGTCTCGTAGAACCGGTTCACGTTAGACAGGCCGCCCCCCAGCACGATCACGTCCGGGTCGAGGATGTTGATCACCGTCGCCAGCGACCTGGCCAACCGGAGGGCGTAGCGGTCGAGCGCCGCGATACGCGCCAGCGAATCGCCCAGCGCGATGTCCTCGGGCGCGGCGTCCTCGCCGGTCACCTCGCGGTAGGCGAGCGCCAGGCCGCGGCCGTTGAGGAAGGTCTCGATGCAGCCGTTCCGACCGCAATAGCAGGCGGGACCTGGCCGCTCCTGCTCCGCGGGGGAGGGCAGCGGATTGTGACCCCATTCCCCGGTGGTGGCGTTGGGTCCCCGGTGGAGCAGGCGGCCATGGGCGACGATGCCAGCGCCGACGCCGGTGCCGAGGATGGCGGCGAACACCACCTTGTGCCCGGCGCCCGCGCCGTCGCTGGCCTCGGACAGGGCGAGGCAGTCGGCGTCGTTGGCCATGCGGATCTCGCGCTTCAGCGTCGCCGCCAGATCCTCGCGCAGCGGCGTGCCTTCCAGGTTCTCGGCGTTCTGCATCAGCCTGGTGTGCGGCGAGATCGAGCCCGGCGTGCCGACCCCGACCGTGCACGAACGCCCCACGGCTTGCTCGCCGTCGGCGACCAGCGCCGCGATGGCGCCCAGGCGGTCATCATAGTGGGACGGCGTCCGCACTCGCTTGCGGAACAGCACTGCGCCATCGTCGCCCAGCACGACGGCCTCGATCTTGGTGCCCCCCAGATCGACGCCCAGGCGCAGCATGGAAATCAGTAGCCCTGTTCGGCCATGTGCGCCGACAGCCAGGCGGCGGCGTCGGGCCAGTTGTCGGCCCGGTGGCGGCTGTCCTCGGCCGGTCCGAGCAGGCTGCCGAGGCGCACGTCGTGGACGAAGTGCAGGCAGTGCACCCGCTCGCAGGCCTTGGCGACCGAGGCGATGTTGGGCGGGATGTCGTCGATGAAATAGACCGGCGCCTCGACCTTGTCGGCCAGGTGCTTCACCACCGCGCCCTTCAGCCCGATATTGGCGATCAGCGGATAGCCCATGCCCAGCTTCGCCAGCGAGCGCACGCGCGCCTCGCGCTGCTGCAGCGGCACGTTGGTGACGATGACGATCTGCGCCTTCGCCGACAGCGCCCTGAGCGCCTCGGGCGCGCCGGGGACGGCAGGCTGGTGCTCGGTCTTCTCGACGAAGAACTGGCCGATCAGCGCCGTCACTTCCTCGGCGGCGATCGCCACGTCGTCGGATTTGCGCCTGATGTTGCCGGTCAGCGCAAAGCTCACCAGGTCCAGGTATAGCTCGTTCTCGTGCAGGAACTCCTCCAGCACGCTGGCGAACTGCACGATCACCTCGTCGGCGTCGGAAAGGATCAGGGGCCGGCGGGGATCGATGGCGATCCGGTCGGCCTGTGCGAGCACATCGGGATGAACGGTCATGACGTCAGGTATAGTGGGGAACGTCGCCGCCCGGCAAGTAGGCGCGGGCATGAATGGGCTCGTCCGGGCGGATGTCCGCCGCCTTGCAGAACGCCAGCAGCATGGCCTCGTCCTGCAGGACGTAGTCGAGCACGCCGGCGAGGATTTCAGGGTTGGACGCGGCCGAACGCAACTCGCCGACGCCGATGCCGGTGAAATGCACAAAACCGCCCAGCGCCTCGTCATCCGCCGCCAGGAAGGCAAGAGCCTGGAGGGCGATGGTTTCGGCGCGGTCGGTGTTCATGGATGGAAGGTGGCCGGGGTCACGCTCCGGCGGGCGCAGGAGGCAAGATTACTTAATCTTGCCTTCCTTGAACTCGACATGCTTGCGCACGAC
>CAMBYA010000049.1 GCA_945872035.1 Rhizobium sp. Q54 | reverse complement strand
TTGGATTCGCGCGGCACGCCGGTTCCCGCGGCTTCGCTGCACAGATCCTCGACAGTCACCGAATCGAGCCGCTCCATCATGTCTTGCTGGATGGAGTCGAGCAACGGGCCGATGATCCGCTTGCCCATGGCGGACTCGGATTCGTAGCCGGTGCCGCCCTCGTCCTCCAGGGCGGCGATGACCCGGACGATCTCGCCCACGGACACGCGCCGGCGCTCGCGCGCGAGCAGGTAGCCGCCGCGCGGGCCGCGCACGCCCTTCAGGATGCCCGCGCGCACCAGCTGCTGCATGACCTGCTCCAGGTAGCGCTGCGGGATGCCCTGGCGGGCCGTTATCTCCTTGGACTGCACCGGCTCGGCGCGGGCGTTGTAGGCGATGTCGACCACCGCCTCGAGCGCATAGAGGGTTTTTCGCGAGAGTTTCAGCACGGGTCAGCCCTTGCCGGTCGATCCGAAGCCGCCGGCGCCGCGCGCCGTCTCGGTCAGCTCGTCCTCGCGAAACTCGGCCTGCGCCACGGGCGCGACGATCATCTGGGCGATGCGGTCGCCGCGCCGGACGGTGAACGGCTCCTGCCCCAGATTGACCAGGATCACGCCGATCTCGCCGCGGTAATCGGCGTCGATGGTGCCGGGCGTGTTGAGCACGGTGACGCCCTGCTTCAGCGCGAGGCCCGAGCGGGGACGCACCTGCGCCTCGTAGCCATCCGGCAGGCCGATGGCGATACCTGTGGGCACCAGCCTGCGCTCGCCCGGCGCGAGGGTAACGTCCTCGGCAACGGCGGCGGTCAGGTCGGCGCCGGCGGCCTGGCTGGTCTGGTATGCCGGCAACGGAAGGCCTTCCGCGTGCGGCAGGCGGCGGATCGAGACGGATACACGCATCAGACGGTTGGCTCCCCCAGATGGTCGGCAATGCGGCGGGCAAGCCGTTCGGCGACCGCGCTCTTGCTGGCCGGCGGCCAATCCTCGACCGTATCGGCGGTCACCAGATGGACCGTGTTGTCGTCGCCGCCCATGATTCCCGTCGCAGGCGACACGTCGTTGGCGACGATCCAGTCGCAGTGCTTCTTCGCCCGCTTGGCCTGGGCATAGGCGACCACGTTCTGGGTCTCTGCCGCGAACCCGACGACCAGGCGTGGCCGGTCGTTGGCGCGCGCCGACAGGCCGGCCAGGATGTCGGGGTTCTCGACCAGCTTCAGCGCCGGCGGCGCCCCGCTGTTCTTCTTGATCTTCTGGCGGGTGTCGTCGGCCATGCGCCAGTCGGCGACGGCGGCGACGCATACCGCCACGTCGGCAGGCAGCGCGGCCTCGCAGGCGGCGAGCATCTCGCGGGCCGATTCGACGCGCACGGTGAACACGCGGTCCGGATCGGGCAGGACCGTTGGGCCTGACACTAGCGTAGTCTCGGCGCCCAAAGCCGCCAGCGCCTGGGCGATGGCATAGCCCTGTTTGCCCGAGCTGCGATTGGCGATGTAGCGCACCGGGTCGATGGCCTCGTGGGTCGGGCCCGCGGTCACCAGCGCCCGCCGCCCGGCCAGCGGCTGGTCGCCCGCCTTCGACCTGGCCGAAAAGAACGTCTCGACGGCGGCGACGATGTCCATCACCTCGGCCAGACGGCCGTCGCCGCTCTCGCCGCAGGCGAGGTCGCCGCTCCCGGGGCCGACCCTCAGGATGCCGTCGCCCTCGAGGATACGCAGATTGCGCTGGGTGGCGGGGTGCAGCCACATCTGGACGTTCATGGACGGCGCGATCATCACCGGCTTGTCGGTGGCGAGCAGCGCCGTGGTGGCGAGGTCGCGGGCGATACCGTGCGCCATGCTCGCCATCAGGTCGGCGGTGGCCGGCGCCACCAGCACCAGGTCGGCCTCGCGTGACAGGCGGATATGGCCCATCTCGGCCTCGTCGGTCAGCGAGAACAGGTCGGTATAGGCCTTCTCGCCGGTCAGGCTCGCGACCGACAGCGGCGTGACGAATTCGGTTCCCGCCCTGGTCATGATCGCCCGGACACGCGCACCCCGCTCGCGCAGACGGCGGATCAGGTCGAGCGCCTTGTAGGCGGCGATGCCGCCGCCGACGATCAGAAGGACTCGCTTGTCTTGCAGCATGTTGGTGCCAATTCACGGTCCGGAAGTGTAGTTACGCTAGGTATCACATTCCAGCGTGACAACAAGCAGTTTAGTTGAGAATTATTATCAACACGGCCAGCAGCGCGGCGATCACCCACAGTGCCGCGCCCTGACTCCGCAGGTGCCGGCTCTGGGACTCTCCGATCAGCCGGGCGGTTTCCGGATGCAGGACGATCCCCTCGGCGGTCAGCACCGCGGCACGCTTCTCCAGTTCGTCGGCAATCAGCGGCAGGTAGCGCAGCAGCGACAGGGTGGCCTCGGCGGTCTCGCGGATATAGGCGTCCGGCCCCATGTTGTCGGCAAGCCACCCCTGCACCACCGGCGGCGAGACCTCCCACATGTTGATCTCGGGGTCCATGTACATGGCCAGCCCCTCGGCCATCACCATGGTCTTCTGCAGCAGCAGCAGCTGGGGCTGGGTGCGCATTTCGAAGGTCGCGGTGATCTGGAACAGCTGGGCAAGCAGCCTGCCGAACGAGATGTCCCGCACCCGACGTCCGGCGATGGGCTCGCCGATGGCGCGCAGCGCCTGGGCGAAGCTGTTGATGTTCTTGGTGCGCGGCACATAGCCCGCCTCGAAATGCACTTCGGCGATGCGGCGGTAGTTGCCGGTATGGAAGCCGCGAAGGATCTCGGCGAGATAGCGGCGCGACTTGCGGTCCAGCCGGCCCATGATGCCGAAGTCGACGGCGACCAGGTTGCCCTGCGTATCGACGAACAGATTGCCCTGGTGCAGGTCGGCATGGAAGAACCCGTCGCGCATCACCTGCAGCAGGAAGACGCGGACCAGGACGGCGGCCAGCGCGTTCATGTCGATGCCGGCGGCGGCCAGGGCGTCGCGGTCGCCCAGCGGGATGCCGTCGATCCATTCGGTGGTCAGCACCCGCTCTGACGTGGTCGGCCACATCACGCGCGGCACGCGGAAGCCCGGCTCGCCTTCCATGTTTTCGCGCAGTTCGCTCGCGGCGGCGGCCTCGTAGCGCAGGTCCATCTCCAGCGCCACGGTCTCGGCGAAGGTCTGCGCCACCTCCACGGGCCGCAGGCGCCGCGTGTCCGGGACGCGCCGTTCCATCAGCCGGGCGAACCAGAAGAACGTCGACAGGTCGCGGCCGAACGCCTCGCGCACGCCGGGGCGCAGCACCTTCACGGCCACCTGCACGCCGTCGGTGGTCACGGCCTTGTGCACCTGGGCGATGCTGGCGGCGGCAACCGCGTTGTCGTCGAATGCTGAAAACAGCGCGTCGACCGGCTGGCCCAGCTCGGCGGCGATGATCGCCCGCGCCTCGGCGCCCGGAAATGGCGGCAAGCGGTCCTGCAGGCGGGTCAGCGCCTCTGCCACATCGTCGCCGGCGATGTCCGGACGGGTCGCCAGCGCCTGGCCCAGCTTGATGAAGGTGGGGCCGAGCTCCTCCAGCGCGTGCGCGAGTCGTTCGCCAGGCGGGATCGCCGCGTTGACATGGCGGCGGTTAAACACAGTGAGCAGCTTGAGCGCCGTCGCCAGCGCCTTCGGCACGGCAAGCAGATCGAGCGGGAACAAGGCGTCGTGCCGCGCCAGGGTGCGGGCGATCTTGAACAGTCTCAGGAAGTGGCCGGCGGCGGCGAACATGGGCGCCGGATCAGACGCGCCAGGCCGAGTGCAGGGCGACGATGCCGCCCGACAGGGCGCGAACCGAGACGCGTGACAGGCCCGCCGCCTCGATTATGCCGGCGAAGGTCTCGCGGTCCGGGAAGCGCCTGATGCTCTCGACCAGGTAACGGTAGGATTCGGCGTCGCCGGCGATCAGCCGGCCGAGTTGCGGTACGATATTGAGGGAATAGAAATCGTAGCCCTGCTTCAGCAGCGGGATGTCCACATTGGAGAACTCCAGGCACAGGAAGCGTCCGCCCGGCTTCAGCACCCGCCGGGCCTCGCGCAGCGCCGCCGGGATGTCGGTCACATTGCGGATGCCGAAGGCGATGGTGTAGGCGTCGTAGGAAGCGTCGGCGAAAGGTAGCGCCTCAGCGTTGCCCACCATCCAGTCGAGGTTGTCGAAGCGCCCCGCGTTCACCGCCCGGTCGCGGCCGACATTCAGCATCGCCTCGTTGATGTCGCAGACGGTGACGGTGGCCGGTGTCCGGGCCTCGGGCACCTCGCGGTTGGCCTTGTCGAGGATGCGAAAGGCGATGTCGCCGGTACCGCCTGCAACGTCGAGCACGCGCATGCCCGGCCGCGGACGCAGCCAGTCGATCATGGCCGATTTCCAGATGCGGTGGACGCCGCCACTCATGGCGTCGTTCATGACGTCGTACCGGGTCGCCACGGAATCGAACACGCCGCGCACCAGCGCGGTCTTTTCAGTGGGACTCACCTCGCGAAAGCCGAAGCTTGCGCCGCCTTCGGCGTCATTGGCCCCGGAAGGGGCTGTGTTTTCGCGGTGATCCTCTATCATGCGGCGCACCTTACCCCACCCGCCTGACGGCTACCAGAAACGTTACAGCGCATCCCATGCCCGAATTGCCCGAGGTTGAAACGGTTTGCCGCGGCCTGCGCACGGCCATGGAAGGCCGCGTCCTGACGCAGGTGACCGCCCGCCGGCCCGACCTGCGCTTTCCGCTGCCGCCGGATTTCGGCGAGCGGCTGCGGGGGCGCCGGATCGAACGCATCGACCGCCGTGCCAAATATATCGTGGTCCACCTGGACGATGGCCAGGTGCTGATCATGCATCTGGGCATGTCGGGCCGGATGAACCTGTGGGCGCCGCACGGCGGTAAGGATTCCAGTGGGGGCGAACCGCCGCCGCTCGCCACCCACGACCATGTGATCTTCGAGGTGGGCAACGGCAGCCGCGTGGTGTTCCACGACCCGCGCCGGTTCGGCTTCATGGCGCTGACCCGGGAAGCGGATCTGGCGGCCCATCCCTATTTCGCCCATCTCGGGCCGGAGCCGCTGGGCGACGGGTTCAATCCCGACTACCTGTCGGAAGCGCTCGACGGCAAGCGGACGCCGATCAAGGCCGCGCTCCTCGACCAGCGCGTGGTCGCCGGCCTCGGGAACATCTACGTCTGCGAGGCATTGCACATGTCTGGAATATCCCCGCGCCGACTTGCTGATTCCGTGTCGGGGCAGCGCGCGGAGAGGCTGGTGCCCGCCATCCGGGATGTGCTCGAAAGGGCCATCCAGGCCGGCGGCTCCAGCTTGCGCGATTATGCCCAGGTAGACGGCGAACTGGGCTACTTCCAGCATTCCTGGAAGGCCTACGGACGCGAAGGCGAGCCCTGCGGGCAGGCCGGATGCCGCGGCACCATCTCGCGCATCGTCCAGAGCGGCCGCTCCACCTTCTTCTGCAACAAGCATCAGCGGTAGCGCAGGGCCGCTTGCATGCCGTGCCAAGCTCTGCCAAAACGCTGGCCTGCCCTGTGACGGCAAGCAATTCCCGGAGGAAGCCCATGGCGTACGAAACCATCAATTTCGAGGTGCGCGGCAAGGTCGCGCTGATCACCCTCAACCGTCCGAAGGCGCTCAATGCGCTGTGCGGCCAGCTCATGGACGAGTTGACCGACGCGCTGGGCGGCATCGAGAAGAACCCGGACATCGGTTGCACCGTCATCACCGGCAGCGAGCGCGCCTTCGCGGCGGGCGCCGACATCACCGAGATGAAGGACAAGAACTACATCGACGTGTTCACCGAGGACTTCATCACCAGCAACTGGGAAACCGTCACCCGCACCCGCAAGCCGGTGATCGCGGCGGTCGCGGGCTTCGCGCTCGGCGGCGGCTACGAACTGGCGATGATGTGCGACTTCATCATCGCCGCCGAGAGCGCCAAGTTCGGCCAGCCCGAGATCAAGCTGGGCGTCATCCCCGGCTCGGGCGGCACACAGCGCCTGACCCGTTTCGTCGGCAAGTCGAAGGCCATGGACATGTGCCTGACCGGCCGGATGATGGACGCTCAGGAAGCCGAGCGCTCGGGCCTGGTCAGCCGGATCGTGCCGAACGACCAGCTCATCGACGAGGCGCTGAAGACCGCCGCCATCATCGCCGACATGTCGCGCCCGTCGGTGATCGTCGCCAAGGAGGCGATCAACCGGGCATACGAGACCACCCTGTCGGAAGGCGTCCGATTCGAACGCCGCACCTTCCACGCGCTTTTCGCCTTCGACGACCAGAAGGAAGGCATGAGCGCGTTCGTCGAAAAGCGCCCGGCGCAGTTCAAGAATCGCTAGGGACGGCGCGCCGGGACGGCTTGCCATTCCGGCGCGATCCAATGGTTGACGGGTGGGGGCACAGGCCTTATAAGCCGCGCCCTGTTAGTGATTTAGCGTTGAGACGGAACACACATGGCCAATTCGCCGCAGGCGCGTAAGCGCATTCGCCAGACCGAGCGTCGCACCGACGTGAACCGCGCCCGCCGCGGCCGCATCCGCACGTTCATCAAGGGCGTCGAGAAGGCCCTGGAATCGGGTGACGCCGCCGCCGCCGCCGAAGCGCTCAAGGTCGCCGAACCGGAGATCATGCGCGGTGTGTCGAAGGGCGTGCTCGCCAAGAATACCGCTTCGCGGAAGATTTCCCGCCTCAGCGCGCGCGTCCGCTCGCTGAAGGCCTGATCCCCGACTCGACGCCGGGCCGACGCTGGTCCGGCGCATCGACGCCCGGGATCCATTTCCCCTCCCTGCCGACAGGCCTCAATCTGCCAGACCCATATCTGGTAGGTGGCTTAACGCAACGTACATAGAGCCGTCACAAATCGGAGAGTGATCCACGGCGGCTGTTGCCAATGTCGTGTAATTTGCTACTCTCTCCCCCAGATTCGAAGGTGGGCGGATCTCTGCAAGTAATAAATGTGTAACAGAAAGGCTATGCTTTTAGCCTTTGCGGAGATCGTCTTTACTTCTTCTTGCGAATACATGACGATGATCTGACACTACTTGGGGGGATTCGGCATGTTGTCGCGAATCAATGCGGGGGGATTGGTCGGGAATGTCTGATTACGCGGGCGATTTGTCTCCGCAGGATGCCTGGAATCTGCTGGAATCCGAGCCTTCCGCCCTACTGGTGGACGTTCGTACCCTCGCGGAGTGGACCTATGTGGGTGTCGCCGACCTGTCCCCGCTGAGTAAAAAGCCGGTCTTCATCGAGTGGCAGTCGTTCCCGGAAGGCACGCGGAACGACCGATTCGCCGACGAGGTCGAGTCGCTGAAGCCAGGACATGACACGCCCGTTCTGTTCCTGTGCCGGTCGGGCGCGCGCTCGGCGGCGGCGGCCCGGTTGATGACCCAGAAGGGCTACACCCGGTGCTACAACATTTCCGAGGGATTCGAGGGTGACCCCGACGCTGACCGGCATCGAGGCCGGATCAATGGCTGGAAGGTCCGCGGCCTCCCCTGGACCCAGAACTGACGAGGCCGACAGTGGCCAGTGAAACCCACCGACTCGGGGGGATACAGAAAGATGCGGTCAACCCGTCCATGATGACACCCTGGCAGGATGCGTGGCAGCGGATTCGCGCCAAACTGCGCACGGAGTTCGGCGACGCCACCTTCGACAGCTGGCTGAAGCCGCTTGGCGTGCTGCGGGCCGAGGGCTCCAAGGTCCTGATCACGGTGCCGACGCGCTTCATGTGCGACTGGGTGAAGACCCATTATCTCGGCCGCATCATCGACTACTGGCGCCAGGAAACCGGCGCCGCCATCGACGTGGAACTGGTGGTCAGCGTTCAGGCGCCGACCGCGCCCGGCCCGGCCGCCGCCGCGCCGCCGCCCTCAGTCCGGCCTAACGGCCGTCCGGCCCGCGCCGACGGCCAGGGCGAGGACCCGGACGGCACCGCGGCCGATACCTATAGCGCTCCGCTCGATCCGCGCTTCACCTTCGACAGCTTCGTGGTCGGCAAGTCCAACGAACTGGCCCACGCCGCCGCGCGTCGGGTCGCCAGCAGCGCCAAGGTCCAGTTCAACCCGTTGTTCCTCTATGGCGGCGTCGGCCTGGGCAAGACCCACCTGATGCACGCCATCGCCGCCGAAATCCGCGCCCGCGATCCCGAGCGCAAGGTGCTCTACATGTCGGCGGAAAAGTTTATGTACCAGTTCATCCGGGCGCTCCGTTACAAGGACACCATGGCGTTCAAGGAGCAGTTCCGCTCGGTCGACGTGCTGATGATCGACGACGTCCAGTTCATCGCCAACAAGGACAGCACCCAGGAAGAGTTCTTCCACACCTTCAACGCCGTCATCGACCAGCACCGCCAGGTGATCATCTCGGGAGACCGTTCGCCGTCGGACCTGGAAGGGATCGAGGACCGCATCAAGTCGCGCCTCGGATGGGGCCTCGTCGCTGACGTGCATCCGACCGACTACGAGCTGCGCGTCGGTATCCTCCAGTCCAAGCTCGAGGCCATGGGCCGGGATGACCTGCCCAAGGAAGTTACCGAGTTCCTGGCGCGAAAGATCGTCTCGAACGTGCGCGAGCTGGAGGGCGCGCTCAACCGGGTCACCGCCTATTCGGATCTGGTCGGCCGTCCCGTCACCCTGGAGATGACCCAGGAAGTGCTGCAGGACCTGATCCGCTCCAATGACCGGCGGGTGTCCATCGCGGAGATCCAGCGCCATGTGGCGGAGTATTTCAATGTCCGCCTGTCCGACCTGCTGTCCGCACGCCGCGCCCGCGCCGTCGCCCGGCCGCGCCAGGTGGCGATGTATCTGTCGAAGCAGCTTACCTCGCGCAGCCTGCCCGAGATCGGCCGCAAGTTCGGTGGCCGCGACCACACCACGGTGATGCACGCGGTGCGCCGCATCGAGGAGCTCCGGGAGACCGACAGCAGCCTCGACCAGGACATCGAGAACCTGCGGCGCACCCTGGAAACCTGAACGTTACGACCTAGCTTACGGACTGCGCGGGATGGGGCCAAGCGCCCCATTTTTCGTGTCTTTGCGGCCTTCCTCTGCTAAAGTCTCGGTCCGGTTGAGCTCTGTCTTCGGGGGGCGAATTCCGGGTCCGGGCTGCGGCCATGCGGCCGCCCCGAAAAGCATAAGAAAGACAGTGGCTTAGAAGCCTCCGTACCGTAGGTTCAACCATAGCTAAGAGCCCATGAAACTCACCATTGAACGCGCGGCACTTCTGCGGTCGCTAGGCCACGTGCAAAGTGTCGTCGAACGGCGCACGACGATCCCGATCCTGTCCAACATGCTGCTTGAGGCCGCAGAGGGAAGGCTCAACCTGACGGCCACCGATCTGGATCTGGCGGTGGTGGAATCCGTCGCCGCCGACGTCACCGCGCCCGGCGCGATCACCACGCCGGCCCATACGCTCTACGACATCGTCCGCAAGCTGCCGGAAGGCTCCCAGGTGGAGCTGGAATACCGCGGCGGCGAGCAGCGCCTGACGCTCAGCGCCGGCCGCTCGCGCTTCGTGCTCGCCTGCCTGCCGCGCGAGGATTTCCCGGTGATGGCCGAGGATGCGCTGCCGCACCGCTTCAGCCTGCCGGTCGGCGACCTCAAGAAGCTCATCGACAAGACCCGCTTCGCCATCAGCACCGAGGAAACCCGGTTCTACCTGAACGGCATCTACCTGCACGTCGCCGACGGCAAGGAGCCGATGCTGGTCGGCGTTGCCACCGATGGCCACCGCCTGGCCCGCGTCCGCCTGCCAATGCCCATGGGCGCCGCGGGCATGCCCGGCGTGATCGTGCCGCGCAAGACCGTGCAGGAAGTGCGCAAGCTGCTCGACGAGGCCGAAGGTACGGTGCAGGTCAGCCTGTCCGACAGCAAGATCCGCTTCGACTTCGCCGACGCGGTGCTCACCTCCAAGCTGATCGACGGCACCTTCCCGGACTATGTCCGGGTGATCCCGGCCAACAACGAGCGGTTGCTCGAGGTGGATGCCCGGCTGTTCGCCGAGGCCATCGACCGGGTCTCGACAATCTCCAGCGAGAAGTCGCGGGCGGTGAAGCTGATCATCGACACCGACAAGGTGACGCTCGCGGTCAACAGCCCGGACAGCGGCTCGGCCACCGAGGAACTGGCCGCCGGCTATTCGTCGGAGGCCATGGAGATCGGTTTCAACGCGCGCTACGTCCTCGATATCATGGGCCAGGTGGAAGGCGACACGGTGCGTGTTTCGTTCGCCGACGCGGCCGCGCCCACGCTGGTGCAGGACGGCGGCGACGAGACCGCGCTCTATGTGCTGATGCCGATGCGCGTCTGACGCGGTCGCATCCGGGAAGAGAATGCTGCAGGCTGAACAACATGCCGGGCGGGGGAGCGCTCCCGAAGCGGCGGCGTTGCCGCTGGCCGTGACCCGGCTGACCCTGACCGACTTCCGCAACTACGCCGCGGAGCGGATCGAGGTGACGCCGCGCCCGGTGGTGCTGACCGGCGCCAACGGCGCGGGCAAGACCAACGTGCTCGAAGCGCTGTCCTATCTCACGCCCGGCCGCGGCCTGCGCGGCGTCCGCCTGCCCGAGCTGGCGCGGATCGGCGGTGGCGGCGGCTGGTCGGTCGCGGCCCGGATCGAGACCCCGTCAGGCGTCGTGGCCGTCGGCACAGGCATCGAGGGCAGGACCGCCGACAGCGATGACGACGAGGGCGCCGAGCGGCGGGTGGTCCGCATCGACGGCGCGCCGGCCCGTGGACCGGCGGCGCTCGCCGACCTGATCCGCGTGGTCTGGCTGACGCCGCAGATGGACCGTCTGTTCACCGAAGGCCGCTCCGACCGCCGCCGCTTCCTCGACCGGCTGGTGCTGGGCTACGAC
>CAMBYA010000048.1 GCA_945872035.1 Rhizobium sp. Q54 | reverse complement strand
CGCGGTACCTGTGAGTCATGCGAACTACCGCGCCCGGCGCGCAGGATATCCCCATGATTCATGTTTCGGGACTCGGCACGCTGGCTGGCATGTCACGGGTTTATCCACGACCGGCGGTCTGTCCTCGGGGCGACAGGCATAATGGTGGTCAGCGCGCGGACAAGTATTGTATGACTGCCCTGCCCCCGTGACTCACAGGCATCCACTACCTCTTCAACCTTTCTCTTTAAAAAAACCTTTAGGATAAGGGCCCGTGAACAAGGCTTCCTCCGGCAAGCGCCTGATCGATGCGCTGACCAAGCATCCCGTGGATCGTCCGCCGTTCTGGTTCATGCGCCAGGCAGGCCGCTATCTGCCCGAGTACCGCAAGGTCCGTGCTCAGGTTGGCGACTTCCTGGAGCTGTGCTACACGCCCGAGGCTGCCGCCGAAGTGACCCTGCAGCCCATCCGGCGCTACGGCATGGACGCGGCAATCCTGTTCGCCGACATTCTGCTGATCCCCGACGCGCTGGGACAGAAGCTGGAGTACAAGGAAGGCGAAGGCCCCGTGCTCGAGCCGATCCGGACCGCCGCCGGCATCGCCGCGCTCAAGCCCGACGCGATCCACGATCGGCTGTCGCCCGTCTACGAGACCGTCGACCGGGTTTCGGGCTCGCTGCCCGACGGCACCGCGCTGATCGGTTTTGCCGGCTCGCCATGGACCGTTGCCAGCTACATGGTCGAAGGCCATGGTTCCAAGGAGTTTCAGGAGACCCGTCTGTGGGCCATGCGCGACCCTCAGGCATTCGGGTCGCTGATCGACGTGCTCACCGAGGCGACGACGGAATATCTGGGTCGCCAGATCGAGGCAGGCGCCCATGCGGTGCAGCTGTTCGACAGCTGGTCCGGCGTGCTGTCCGAGGACCAGTTCGGACACTGGTGCACCGCCCCGACGCGGACCATCGTCGGCCGGCTGAAGCAACGCTATCCGGGCGTGCCGGTGATCGGCTTTCCGCGCGGCGCCGGCGCCAAGACCCCCGAATATGTCGCCGCGACCGGCATCGACGGCGTCGCCATCGACACATCCATGTCGCCGCGCTGGGCGGCCCGCGCGCTCCAGACAACCGTCACGGTGCAGGGAAACCTGGATCCGCTGGCGGTGGTGGTCGGCGGCAAGGCCATGGAGAAACAGGCCCGCGATATTCTCGAGGCGTTGGCCAGCGGCCCCTTCATCTTCAACCTGGGCCATGGCATCGTACCGCAGACGCCGCCCGAACATGTGGCGGCGTTGTCCGATTTGATCAGGAACTGGCCGGTCGGCTGATTTCCGGGAGACGATGGTAATGACCCTGTTTCTTGCCAACATCCAGCCGTGGATCCTCGCGGCGCATATCACCGCCATGATCGCGTGGATGGCGGGCATGCTCTATCTGCCTCGGCTGTTCGTCTATCACTCGGGCACCATGCCGGGATCGGAAGCGTCGGAACTGTTCAAGATCATGGAGCGCCGGCTGCTCAAGGCGATCATCAATCCGGCCATGATCGCCACCGTCCTGCTCGGCATACTTCTGCTGTGGGCCGGCGACTGGGCGCATATGAAACAGGGCTGGATGCATGCCAAACTGGCGCTGGTGCTGCTGATGGGTGCGGTCCACGGCGTCATGACCGGACACGTCCGCCGCTTCAGGGAGGACCAGCGTGCCAGGACCGCGCGCTACTATCGGGTGATGAACGAAATCCCCACTGTCCTGATGATCGGCATTGTCCTGCTCGTGGTGGTGGGCAGCCGATCCTGAGGAGTTTCCGGGGGCTTTTCCGAACTCTCCATTTTTGCTGGACAAGGCTTGAACCATTGGCCATTGTGGCCATATCCCAAGGCAGTAACACGCGCTGTCGCACCCCTTTCCGGGGGTCTCTCGGAAAAACATCTCCACAAGAACCAGTACGACCGACCGGTGGGACACAGTGAGTGGATTTTCGCCACTTCGTCCCGGGTTTGTCGCAACAGTTCCATCCTTCCAGAAGGCAATCGGATATTCCGATGAATCTACAAGAACTTAAGGGCAAGTCGCCGCCTGACTTGCTGGCGTTCGCCGAAGAGCTCGAAATCGAGAACGCGTCGAACATGCGCAAACAGGACATGATGTTTGCGATCCTCAAGCAGCTGGCGTTCCAGGGCGAAGAGATCACCGGCGTCGGTGTGCTCGAGGTGCTGCAGGACGGATTCGGCTTCCTGCGCTCGCCGGACGCCAACTATCTGCCGGGTCCCGACGACATTTATGTCAGCCCCAGCCAGATCCGCCGGTTCGGCATGCGCACCGGCGATACCATCGAGGGCCCGATCCGCGCCCCCAAGGACAGCGAGCGCTACTTCGCGCTGCTCAAGGTCAACACGATCAATTTCGAGGATACGGAGAAGGCCCGTCACAAGGTCAACTTCGACAACCTCACGCCGCTCTATCCCGACGAGCGCCTGGTGCTGGACCGCAGCGGCGCCCTGGGCGATTCGAAGAGCGACGACATGAGCTCGCGGATCATCGATATCATCTCGCCGCTCGGCAAGGGCCAGCGCGCCCTGGTCGTGGCGCCGCCGCGCACCGGCAAGACCGTGCTGCTGCAGAACATCGCCCACTCGATCACCGCCAACCATCCCGAGGTCTACCTGATCGTGCTGCTCATCGATGAGCGGCCCGAGGAAGTGACCGACATGGCCCGCTCGGTGAAGGGCGAGGTCATCAGCTCGACCTTCGACGAGCCGGCCACGCGCCACGTGGCGGTGACCGAGATGGTCATCGAGAAGGCCAAGCGGCTCGTCGAGCACAAGCGCGACGTGGTGATCCTGCTCGATTCGATCACTCGCCTGGCGCGCGCCTACAACACCGTGGTGCCGTCGTCCGGCAAGGTGCTGACCGGTGGTGTCGATGCCAACGCCCTGCAGCGTCCCAAGCGCTTCTTCGGCGCCGCCCGCAACATCGAGGAAGGCGGCTCGCTGACCATCATCGCCACTGCGCTGATCGACACCGGCAGCCGCATGGACGAGGTGATCTTCGAGGAGTTCAAGGGCACCGGTAACTCGGAAATCATCCTGGACCGCAAGGTCTCCGACAAGCGCGTGTTCCCGGCCCTCGACATCCTGAAGTCCGGCACCCGCAAGGAAGAACTGCTGGTGGACAAGGGCACCCTGTCGAAGATGTGGGTCCTGCGCCGTATTCTGAACCCGATGGGCACGGTCGATGCCATCGAGTTCCTTCTCAGCAAGGTCAAGGACAGCAAGAACAACGCCGACTTCTTCGAGTCGATGAATACGTAGGGTTGTTGCTGTTTGAGCGTTTGGGAAGGGGCGCTTCATGCGCCCCTTTTTCATTGCCGATCCCCACTCTCATGGCGAATGTGGACAGGTGGGCTCTAAGCCCCCCTGAGCGCCACCGACTCCATCGTGTGGTCGCTGCCCTTGTGCAGGATCAGATCGGCGCGCTGGCGGGTCGGCTGGATGTTCCGGCGCAAATTGACCAGGTTGATGGTCTCCCAGATCGACGTGGCGGTTTCCTTCGCCTCGCTCTCGGTCAGCACCGCATAGCGATGGAAATACGAGGCCGGGTCGCGGAACGCGGTTTCGCGCAGCCGAAGGAACCGTTCCACATACCATTGCAGCAGGTCTTCCTCGGTGGCGTCGATATAGATCGAGAAGTCGAAGAAGTCGGAAACGTAGGGCATGGGCTCGGCGCCGGCCGGGCTGGTCTGCAGGACGTTGAGGCCCTCGACGATGAGGATGTCCGGCCGGTCGACCACCAGCCGCTTGTCGGGCTGGACGTTGTACACGAGGTGCGAATAGGTGGGCGCCGACACGTCGCGCTTGCCGGCCTTCACGTCGGCCATGAACGCCAGCATGGCGTGCAGGTCGTAGCTTTCCGGGAAGCCCTTGCGGTTCATGATCCCGCGACGCTCCATCTCCTCGTTGGGCAGCAGGAAGCCGTCGGTCGGCACCAGGTCCACCTTGGGATGGTCGGCCCAGCGGCTGAGCAGGGTTCGCAGGATGCGGGCGGTGGTGCTCTTGCCCACCGAGACGCTGCCCGCCATGCCGATGATGTAGGGCACCTTGCGCTTTTCCAGGCCAAGGAACTCGTTGGTGGCGCGGAACAGCTGCTGCGAGGCAGCGTAGTGCAGGTTGATCAGCCTCGACATGGGCAGGTAGATGTCGATCACCTCGTCCATGGAGATCGGCTCGTTGAGGCCCTTCAGCCGATCGAGCTCCTCGGGCGACAGGGTGAGCGGCGTGTCCTCGCGCAGGCGCGACCATTCGGCACGGGTGAAGTTCCGGTAGGGGGACACGCTAGGCACAGTCTTGCGATTCATTGGCCTGCGGGGCCTGGACATAAGGGGCGGACGTCAGGCCGGCTCGTCAGGGCAGGGTGACGGTTGATTCCGTATGTTTGCGGTCTTCCGTGTCGCGATGCAACCGAACGATGCCTTCGGGACGGCACGTCCGGTCGATTTCCGTGCGTCGGACGGCCTCGATCGGCCGGCTAACGCAGGTTGGCGGCGAAGAAGTCCAGCGTCCGCTTGTTCGCCAGGTCGGCGTCCTGCTTGTCGTAGTGTTCGCCGCCGGTGCGGGCAAAGGCATGGTCGCGTCCCGGATAGTCGTGCAGCGTCACCCGCGAATTGGAATCGAGGCCTTGATGCATCGCGGCCTGGGCTTCCTTCGGCACGAAGCCATCTTCGGATGCCACGTGCAGCAGCAGCGGACGCTTGATGCCGGACGCTTCCGACAGCCTGTCGTTGATCGACACGCCGTAATAGCCGACGGCCGCGTCGATGCTGGTGCGCGCCGCCGTCAGGTAAGCCAGCAGGCCGCCGAGGCAGTAGCCGACCGCGCCGACCTTGCCCGTGCAACCGTCCATGTTGCGCAGCGCATCGATGGTCGCGCCGATGTCCTCGATGCCCTTGTCGATATTGAAGCCGTTGAACAGCTCGAACGCCCTGGCCCAGTCGGCCTCGGTCTTGTCGGTGAGCTGGATGCCAGGTTCCTGCCGCCAGAACAGGTCAGGCGCGAGCGCGACATAGCCCTGCGCGGCGAGCCAGTCGGCGGTTTCGCGAACGAAGGCGTTGACGCCGAAGATCTCCTGGATGACGACGACGCCTGGTCCCCGTCCGCTCGCCGGCTTCGCGAGGTAACCGGTGAAGGTTCCGCTGCCGTCTGTTGCCTGGATATTGATCTCGCTCATCAGAGGTCTCCTTTGCCCGGTGATGCAGGAACTCTAGTCGGAGCGTATGAACCTCTCAAGACTGTTGGCCGCTAGAGCAACGCGCCCTCCAGCCGCAGCAGGAATGCTTTGGTCTCGGTGCCACCCTCGCCCGAATAGCCGCCCAGGGCGCCATTGGCGCCGAGAACCCGGTGGCAGGGAATGATGATCGGAATGGGATTGGCGCCGCAAGCGCCGCCAACCGGCCGCGCCGGTGAGCCGACGTCGGCGGCGATCTTGCCGTAAGTCTGTGTGGAACCGTAGGGAATCCGGAGCATGGCATCCCATACCTGTTTCCGGAACGTGGTGCCGTAGGGCCGAAGCGGCAGCTCGAACTGCTCGAGCCCGCCGTCGAAGTAGCGCTCGAGCTGGCGCTTGGCTTCGCGCAGCAGCGGCGTTTCGGTCTGCAGCGCGCCCCAGCCCCAGTCGAGCGACACGACCGCGCCGCCGTCCTCGCTGATGGTGAGGTCGCCCACCGGGCTGTGCATGGAGAGCTGGGTCATGGGGCCGCTCCATTCAGCACGGCCCGCAGCGCCTGGGCATCGGTGATGGGCAGCGAGCAGGTCGGGCCGTGGCAGACATAGACGGTGGCCGTGCCGCCGGTGCGGCTCTTGCCGGTGGCCGGGTGCCCATCGGCCAGCGCCTTTCCATCGGCGACGACTTGCAGCACCCTGTTGGGAACCGAGATGTCGAATATTGCCCTCAGCATGGCCCGGGTGTCCGGCTCGTCGCGGTTGCCGATGACGACGATCTGGTCGGCGTTGAGCAGCAGGTCGAAGCCGGTGATGAGCGTGGCGTGGGACGGTGCCTGGCTGGCAACCGCCGAGGCGAAGGCCGCGGCGAGTTCGCCGGCCCTTTCGCGCCACGCCTCGTTGCCCGTCAGCAGGGCCAGTCGCGCCAGCACCTCGACCATCGCGCCGTTGCCCGCCGGTACGGCATTGTCGGTGGCGTGCCGCGAGCGGACGATCAGCGCTTCGGCGTCGTCCGCGGTGAAGAAATAGCCGCCGTTCTCTTCGTCCCGGAACCGGGCGTCGAGCGTGCGCGTCCAGTCTTCGGCACGGCGCAGATAGGCATGGTCGCCGGTCGCCTCGTGCAGCGCCAGCGCCGCGCGCGCCATGTTGGCGTAGTCGTCGAGCATGCCTTCATGCTGCGCTTTTGCTGCGCGGTAGGAGTGCAGCAAACGGCTGTTTCCCGCCGAATCCATGCGGGTCTGGTCGCGCACGATTGCGGCGAATGCGGTTTCCGCCAGCGTGAGCCAATCGGGCTCGTCCAGCGCCGTCGCCGCTCCCGCGAGCGCCGCGATCATCAGTCCGTTCCAGTCGGCCAGCGCCTTGTCGTCCCAGCCGGGATGAACACGGGCGTCGCGCACGCTGAACAGCAGCTCGCGGATGCGGGTCATCCGTTCCTCGGTCTCGTCGTCCGGTTTCTGGTGCAGGTGCAGGCGGTTGAGGATGTTGTGCCCCTCGAAGTTGCCGCGCGGGCTGACGTCGTAGATCTGCGCGAACTCGTCGGCGTTGGTGCCGAGGAACTCCTGCAGCTCGGCGGCGGACCAGACGTAGAACTTGCCCTCCTCGCCCTCGCTGTCGGCGTCCTGGCTGGCGGCGAAGGCGCCGTTTCCGGCGATCATCTCGCGCGCCACCCAGCCGATGGTCTCGCGCAGCCGCCGTTCGAGAAGCGGATTGCGGTCGTCGAGCCAGGCCTGGGTCAGCAACTCGATGATCTGGGCGTTGTCGTAGAGCATCTTCTCGAAATGCGGCACCAGCCATCGGTCGTCGACCGAGTAACGGGCGTAGCCGCCGCCGATATGGTCGTAGATGCCGCCCTCCGACATGCGGTCGAGCAGCAGATCGACGGCGCGCTTGTAGCTGGGTTCGCCAGTCTTGCGGTAGGCCAGCCAGAACAGGCGGAAGATCGGCGGATTGGGGAATTTCGGCGTGCCCGACAGGCCGCCGCGGGAAAAATCGACGCTGTTGATCAGCCTGGCGGCGAGTTGCTCGACCGAATCCGGCCGCAGAGTGCCACCGTCCCCGGCGCCGGCCGACATCAGGCCGAGGCGCTGGACCAGCGCCACGCGGTTCTGGTCGACGGTCTCGCGTTCCTCGTGCCAGACCTGGTCGATGCGCTTCATGATGTCGACGAAGCCAGGCTGCCCCCATCGCGACTCCGGCGGGAAATAGGTGCCGCCCCAGAACGGCTCTCCGTCCGGCGTCAGGAACATGGTCAGCGGCCAACCGCCCTGCGCGCCGAGCAGTTGCAGCGCCGACATGTAGATGGCGTCGATATCCGGGCGCTCCTCCCGGTCGACCTTGATGCTGACGAACAGCTCGTTCATCACCGCGGCGATTTCCGGGTTCTCGAAGCTTTCATGGGCCATCACGTGGCACCAGTGGCAGGCCGCGTAGCCGATCGACAGCAGGATCGGCTTGCCGGCCGCCTTCGCCTCCGCCAGCGCCGCCGGTCCCCAGGGCCGCCAATGGACAGGATTGTCCTTGTGCTGCAACAGGTAGGGGCTGGTTTCCTGGTCGAGAAGATTGCGGGTCATTGGGTTTCCGGGACCGATTGGTGTACGGTTTCGGTCTGGACCACCCGCTTCTGTCAGCCGCGAGAGGGTACACCGATGAAGGTGACGATAGACATAGACTGCACCCCCGAGGAAGCCAGAACCTTCCTCGGGCTGCCGGACGTCAAGCCGTTCCAGGACGCCATGATGGACAAGATGCAGCACCAGGTGCAGAAAACCATCGACACACTGGGGCCCGAGGCGATGATGAAGGCGTTCTTTCCCACCGGCGTTCCCGGTCTGGAGGAGATGCAGGGGATGTTCTGGCGCATGGCGACCGGCGGAACACGCAACAAGACGGAAAAAGACAAGGAAGCCAAATAGGTCATGGTGAACGACCCGCCGCTCTACTTCGCGGAGCATGTGTTCTGCTGCACCAATGAACGCCCCGAAGGTCACCCGCGCAGTTCGTGTAAAGCCAAGGGTTCCGAGCCCTTGCGTGAGTATATGAAGAAGCGCGCCAAGGAGTTGAAGATCAAGGGCGTGCGAATCAACGCCAGCGGCTGCCTGGACCGCTGCGAGCTGGGTCCGACCATGGTGATCTATCCGGAAGGCGTCTGGTACCACTACGACACCGAGGCCGACGTGGACGAGATTCTGGAACGGCACCTGACCAGGGGTGAGCGGGTCGAGCGCCTGATGCTGCAGCCGGGTCAGACCAAACTCTCCGAAACCGTCGAAAAATGACCACCATCTATGCGCTGGCGTCGGCAAAGGGCCGTGCCGGCGTCGCGGTGATGCGCGTGTCGGGCGAGGAGGCGGGCACGGCGCTCGCCACCCTCACCGGCAAGGACGTGCCGCCCGCGCGGCAAGCGGCGCTGCGGTCGTTTACCGCCCCGTCGACGGGCACGGTGATTGATCGTGGCCTGGCGATCTGGTTTCCGGCGCCGGCCAGCTTCACCGGCGAGGATGTTGCCGAACTGCACCTGCATGGCGGTCCCGCTGTGATCGCCGCCATGGTCGCGGCGCTGGACGGGCTCGGGTTGGTGCCGGCCGAGCCGGGCGAGTTCAGTCGCCGCGCGTTCGAGAACGGCAAGCTGGATTTGACCGAGGCCGAGGGAATCGCCGACCTGGTGGGCGCCGAGACCGAGGCGCAGCGGCTCCAGGCACTGCGGCAGATGGACGGCGCCCTGGGCGCAGTCTACGAGGGCTGGCGCGGCGACCTGATCCGGGCGCTCGCGTTCCTCGAGGCGGACCTGGACTTTCCCGACGAGGATTTGCCCGGTGGGCTGGCGGCCCAAGTTGTGCCGGCGTTAGATCGTCTGTCCACGGAGATCCGCGCGCATCTGGCCGATGACCGTCGTGGCGAGGCGTTGAGGGACGGCTTCCAGGTTGTGATCACTGGCGCGCCCAATGTTGGAAAATCAAGTCTTCTCAATGCGTTGGCGAGACGCGACGTGGCTATAGTCTCGGAGGTCGCCGGCACTACGCGTGACATCATCGAGGTCAGGTTGGATCTGGGCGGCTATCCGTTGACCTTGGTCGATACGGCTGGATTGCGCGACTCCGAGGACATTATCGAGCAGGAAGGCGTTCGGCGCGCCCGCGCCCGTGCCGATCAGGCGGATCTGCGCCTGCAGATATATGAGTCAGGCGAAGATATCGGTCTCGAACAAGCCGACGGCCTGATCGTCATCAACAAGGTGGATATCGCGCGTCCCTCGCCGATACCGGGCGCGTTCCTTATCTCCGTCCGTACCGGTGAAGGCATCGACGTGCTGTTGGCGGCGCTGGAGGAAAGGGTCATCGCTATGATGGGCCTGCGCGATGTGCCGAGCCTGACGCGGTCCCGGCATCGCCGCGCGCTGGAGGATGCGGTCGCGCATCTGGACCGTGCATGCGTGGGTGCTAGCGGTGAACTGGAACCCGAGCTAGTCGCCGAGGACGTCCGTCTTGCCGCCCGCGCGCTGGGCCGTATAACCGGCCGGGTCGATGTGGAGGATGTTCTCGACGTGGTGTTCGGCGAGTTCTGCATCGGGAAATGAAGTCGGTTAACGTGATGTTTCACGTGAAACATCCCTGTCCCTTGCCCTGAAGCCGCCTCGCGCCTAGATTGCGCGCAAACCGGAGCAGGCATGTACGACGTTATCGTCATCGGCGGTGGTCATGCGGGGTGCGAAGCGGCGGCAGCTTCGGCCCGTATCGGTGCGCGCACGCTGCTGCTCACCCACAAGATCGAGACCATCGGCCAGATGTCTTGCAATCCGGCCATCGGCGGGCTGGGCAAGGGCCATCTGGTGCGCGAGATCGATGCGCTCGACGGCGTCATGGGCCGGGTGGCGGACGCAGCGGGGATCCAGTTCCGGTTGCTGAACCGCGGCAAGGGTCCGGCTGTTCGTGGTCCGCGCGCCCAGGCCGACCGAAAGCTGTACCGCAACGCCATGCAGGCGCTGCTGCTCGACTATCCCAACCTGACGGTCATGGCCGGCGCGGTGGAAGACCTGATCCTGGAAGAGGTTAAGGTGTCTGGCGACGTGACCGCGCGCGTGGCGGGAATCGTCACCGGCGACGGCGCGGAAATCCGCGCCGGCCGCGTGATCCTGACCACCGGCACGTTTCTCAGCGGAATCATCCACATGGGCGAGAAGCAGACCGCCGGCGGCCGGATTGGCGAGGCACCGTCGCTGGGCCTGTCGAAGACGCTGCGGCGGCGGGGCTTCGGGGTGGGACGGCTGAAGACCGGCACGCCGGCGCGGCTCGATGGCCGGACCATCGACTGGGCGAGTCTGGAAGCACAGCCGGGTGACAATCCGCCGGTGCCGTTCTCGTTCCTCACCGAGAGCATCACCACGCCCCAGATCAACTGTCACATCACCCACACCAACGCAGCAACCCACGCGATCATCCTCGCCAATCTCCACCGGGCGCCGATGTATTCGGGCCAGATCGAATCGAGCGGCCCGCGCTATTGTCCCTCCATCGAGGACAAGGTGGTGCGCTTCGGCGAGCGGGACCGGCACCAGATCTTCCTTGAGCCGGAAGGCCTCGATGACGACACGGTCTATCCGAACGGCATCTCGACGTCGCTACCCCGCGAGGTCCAGGCCGAGATGCTGAAGACCATTCCCGGCCTTGAGCATGCGGTGATGCTGCAGCCGGGTTATGCCATCGAGTACGATTTCGTGGATCCGCGAGAACTTCGACCGACGCTGGAAACCCGTAG
>CAMBYA010000047.1 GCA_945872035.1 Rhizobium sp. Q54 | reverse complement strand
GACCTGGACCAGGCCCTTTCGAATGCAGGATAGAGCGGTTTCAGCCCAGGCTGATCCGCTGTCGCTCCGTCAGTAGCCGGTCTGCGATGCGATGGTGGTCCGCAGCTCTTCGGCCTGCGGATTGGAGGCGCGGCGTTCGATCAGGATGTCGCGCACGGTGACTTCCTGGCCGTAGTAGTTCCTGGCCATCTTGTTGCGCGCCTTGATCTTGGTGCCTTCCAGGCTGACGCCCGCGAACAGGCCGCCCTGGGTTTCGGCGTGATAGTAGATGTCGCGCCTGCCCGTGGTAGTGCCGGTTGACTTGTCGACGCCGTTCTCTACCGCCACGGCGCTTAGGTCTCCGCCCACCTGGGTGTCGCCGCTCATGACCTTGCGCACGGCGTTGTCGGTCATCAGGATCAGCAGGAATCGGTTTTCCTGGCCGCCGAGCTGCAGGCCGATGCTGATCGAGCTCATGTGGTAGAACGCCGGATAGCTCCACACGCCATCCTCGCCACGAACCAGCAGCACGCCGCTGCCGCCTTCGCCGCCGATGCCGACCGCGCCCTTGACCACGGACGGGAAGATCATCACGCCCCGCGCGTCCTTCAGAAGCGAGCGGACCGTGGCGTTGGTGCCCTTGTCGGTCAGGTCGTCGAATGCATACTGCGCGGACATCACCAGTTCCCTTGCGTCGGATTCCGACGCGGCCTGGACCGGCTGGGACGGTATCAGCGCGGCGGTTGCCACGCCGGTGGCCAATGCCACGGAGAGCGCCGCCACTTGGAAACCGCGCCGCGTGAATTTCAGCATGTCGTCATACTCCTCGGTATTCGGGTGCCGCCCCAGCCCATGGCCGATTAGATTTAAGTCATTCCATCCCCGGCGCAATCACGGACCGCCGATTGTCGATTTTATTGGATTCAACGGCCTCGAGCGCAGTCGATACAGTGCTGGGCGAAGGGCAGGGCTTCGAGCCGGGCAGGCGCTATGCTTTCGCCGCAGGTTACACAGATACCATAGGTGCCATCCTCGATACGGCCGAGCGCGGCGCGGATCTGGGCGATCTCGGCGCGGCTGGCGCCTTCGAGCGCCTCGTTGGCATCGCTTGCTTCCGTGCCGGTGGCCTGCTCGGCGAAATCCCGATCAAGCGGCTGACGCAGATCCTCCTCCAGCCGTTCGACCCGCTCGGACAACTGCGCCATGCGCGCCTTGAGGGCGTCCGCTATGTGCTGATGATCCATCATGCGCCGAGCCTATCGCGATCATGGCCGCTTGGCCATCAAATCAACGCGCCATGACCTGCATCGGGCGGCAGATCAGTGGCCGGACCGGGTGGACGCTGCAGTCGTTTCCCGTCCGACCGTCAGCACATCAGGTTGAGGGGGCTTGGATGCTGAAGTCGAACTGTAACCCAAACGATTGGTTGGCTGCCGCACCAAATACCACAGTCACGACGATGGGGCCGGGTTCGAAACAATCCCCAGCCGGACTGCTATCGCGGCCCGGTTGACCAGCAGGTCCGCCAGCGTCAGTCGGTCCAGCACCGCGAGAAACGCCTGCAGCGCCTGGGCGAGGGCGATTTCGAGACGGCACAGGCCGGCGATCGGGCAGGTGTTGGCCGGACCCTTGAAGCATTCCACCAGTGCGAGGCTTTCCTCCATGCGCCGGACCACGTCGCCCACGTTGATCTCGGCGGGCGCGCGGGCGAGCGCAAGGCCGCCGCCCCGGCCGCGTTGCGGCGCCAACAGGCCGATCCTGCCCAGTTCATGGGCAACCTTCATCAGGTGGTTGCGCGAGATGCCGTAGCTTTCAGCGATCTCGCGGATGGTCGAAGCGCCGCCTGCCTTCGATCCCACATGGATCAGCACGCGGAGCGCATAGTCGGTGTGTTGCGTCAGGCGCATGGCCGAATCTTCGTTGTGGACGGGAATGCGCATTTGATGCGCGATCCCCTGTCTGTTAAAGATGTATATAGTATAAATCAAATGGAGGACGACGTGGACTCTCTCTATAAGCGGCTCGGCGGCGCGCCCGCGATCAAGGCGGCGGTCGATGTGTTCTATGGCAAGGTGCTGGCCGACGACCGCATCCGGCATTTCTTCGACGGCGTCGACATGGAGCGCCAGCGCGCCAAGCAGCGCGGCTTTCTGACCATGGTGACGGGCGGCCCTAATGGGTATACGGGCCAGAACATGCGCGATGGCCACCGGCACCTGGTCGCGCAGGGCCTCGACGACAGCCATGTAGACGCGGTGATCGAGTTACTGGGTGCGACGCTGAAGGAGCTGGGCGTGTCGGACGCGGACATTCTCGGCGTGGCAACCTTGGCCAACTCGGTACGCGACGACGTCCTGGACCGGGCAGCCGCTGCCTGAGCCGACTACTCCGTCCGGCGGCGCCGCCACATGCCAAAGACGGCGGCCTCGCCGACCGGACGGTCGTTCTTGACGCGGAAGCTCTCCGCCCATTCCGACGCGAAATCCCGCTGCATCGCCATGTTGATCGCCATTGTGATCGCCATGGCGATCAGTGCGCCGGCGCTGGCCAGGGCCATGTCCTTGTGGGCGTCCCAGACATCGCCCTGGGTGCCGAGATAGGCCATCCCCAGTTCGCCGCCGAAGAATGAGGCGGCGGCCCATTCGATCAGCTCGTAGAGCATGGACGTCGACATCATGACGTCGAGCGGCAGGAAATAGCCCCAGAAGCCCCGAACGGCGACGACGCGCAGGAATATCTCGCGCAGGGGATAGGCCAGCAGAAGGCCGTAGCCGAAATGCACGACGCGGTCGTAATTGTTGCGTTCCCACCCGACCAACTCGTTGAACGTGATGCCTGTCAGCGCCTTGAACCACGCATCGTACGGCACAAGGGAATAGGTGTAGTGCGATCCGACCTCGTGCAGGCAGAGGAAGATGAAGATGAACGTGGCAGACAACCTGGAGAACGCGAAGTGCCGGTGGATCAACACCGAGACCAGCAGAAAGCCGCCGACCAGCGCGTTCTCGAGCAGCCAGTCCGCCCGGTCCACCGGATCGATCGCCAGAGCGACGAACAGTATGGCGAACAGGACGCCCAGGATGGTCAGGTAGCTGCGATGTCCCAAGGCGCTCTCGCGTCGCAGTAAAGCTCGGTGAAGCTGGCCACGATACTCAACCGGTGCGCAAGCGCCCCCGAAACCTGCGGTTACTTCGACCAATCCGGATGCAGGTGCTGCTTGACCCTCGTATGCCGGCCGTTGACGCCTACCTCCCAAAGCTGCAGGAGGAACGCGCCGGTCGGTGAATGGATGCGGTTCTCGCCAAGTTGCAGGCGCAACAGCTTCTCGGTCTGGCCTTCCACGTCGATAAACTGTACCGCGTCGACGCCCTCGAACAGTCCCAGTGGAATGCGGTGGATCGACGCGACCTCGTCCGGATTGGGAACCATGGAAGACGTATCCTCGGCCCAGAACACGAAGGGCGAGATCACATAGCCCGAACGCGACGAGATGTCGTCCAGCCGGCCCAGGAAGTGCCTGCTGTCGAGGACGAGATTGACCTCCTCCTGCATCTCGCGAAGTGCCGCCTGCAGCGGATCCTCGCCCTCGTCGACGCGGCCGCCGGGGAGGGCCCATTGGCCGGCGTGCTTGTTCAGTTTCGAGGTGCGCCGCGTCAGCAGCATGGACGCGCCCGCATCCGGTGTGTCGCCCGCGACGATGGTGAGCGCGACCGCGGCGTGGCGAAAGCCTTCGCCGTCGATGAACTCGTGTGGGAAGCTTTGCAGGTTGGCGGCGACCGTGCCGCGCAGCATATCTAGGAAATCGTAAGGCATCGCTGGCTCCTTTGCGCGACAACCTGCCAAATCGGCGAGCGCTTGTGAAGGATTAACAAGCACGCGTGAACGAAAGGGCTTGCGAGGCAGGGTGCGCCGTGGCGTAAGCTTGGGTCACACGATGATTGGGGAACGGGTATCGGGTAATGGGGAACGGAAAAGCGATGACCATCGAAGACCTGCTGGAAATCGAGAAGATCAAGACGACGCGCCATCTATACTCGCATTATTACGATGGCGGCGAGGTCGACAAGCTGGCCGCGCTGTTCACCGAGGACGCGGTCTGCGAGTTCGGCCCGAACTATGGCGGCGACTGGGTCGGACGCGATACCATCCATGAGAACTACCGGAAGTTCATCTCGCGCTACGGCGGGACGTTCAACGTCATGCACGCGGTGACGAATCCCTGGATCACGCTCAAGGGCTCAGACCAGGCGATCGGCCGGTGGTACCTGCTCGACCTTCGGACCGCCGTCGGCACCGAAAACCCGTTGATTTTATTCGGAATTTACGATGACGAGTACCGCAAGAAGGGTGACGACTGGCTGATTCACCGGACCCGGATTCATTTCCTTTGGCCGAGCCGCGACATGCATCCGTTCCGCGAATAGGTGCGGCAGGCTTCCGCACGGGTGCTTCAGTATCCAAACACCATTTCCGTGGTGGCCGGCGATGCAACCCGGCAAAAATGTGACGCTTCCTGAGTCTTCACTTTAACTTTAGCTTGCACAACTTGGCGAAAAATAAGACTCTTTTGATTGTCGGCAACGTGCTCGTGGAGTAGGGCGGACCAAGGGAGGTTTTGGGTGCTTTTTCAGGCATTCGGGCGGCGTTTTGCGCAAAAGCTCATCAAGGTAAACGTACTTGCGCTGGCCGCTCTGCTGACGGTCGGCATCGCTGCCGCGCCCCCGGTCGAAGCCAAGACCCACAAGAGCAAGACGGTAAAGGCCAAGGCCAAGAAGGCCTCCACCTACAAGATCGGCACCGGCGCCATCGTCATCAACGAGAAGACGGGCGAGGTGCTCTATTCGCGGAACGCCGACAAGAAGCTTTATCCCGCGTCCATGACCAAGGTCATGACCCTTTACCTGACGTTCGAGGCCCTGGAAAACGGGACGCTGACCCTGGACACCAAGCTGCCCGTGTCGCGCTTTGCGGCCGGCCGCGCGCCCAGCAAGCTGGGGCTGACCGCCGGTTCGACCATCTCGGTCGAGGACGCGGTCCTCGGACTCGTCACCCGCTCCGCCAATGACGCCGCCACCGTGCTGGCCGAAGGCCTCGGCGGCACCGAGGACGATTTCGGCTACCTGATGACGGCCAAGGCCCGCGAACTGGGCATGAAGAACACTATCTACCGCAACGCCTCGGGCCTGCCCAACAAGGCGCAGATGTCGACGCCGCGCGACCAGGCGCTGCTCGGTGTCGCGATCCACCGGGATTTTCCGAAGTACTACGCCTATTTCGGCACGCGCAGCTTCACCTACAAGGGTGTGACCCATACCAGCCACAACCGCTTCGCCCTCAACTACAAGGGCGCGGACGGCATCAAGACCGGCTTCATCGGTTTGTCGGGCTTCAACCTGCTGGCCGCAGCCCAGCGCGACGGCACCCGCCTGGTCGGCGTGGTATTCGGTGGATCGACCGCCAGCGCGCGGGACCGCTACATGGGCGAGATCATGGATGCCAGCTTCGCCCGCGCCAAGGGCAACGACCTGCCGGGCGTCGAGTACGTCAAGGAAGACGAGCCGGACAGCCCGACCACCGTCGCGGTCGCGGCGCCCGAGCCCACGGTGATGCGGGTCAAGGTTGCTGGCTTCCCCGAGGAGGCGGCGCCCAAGGCCAGCACGGTCACTATGCAGACGCTCAATAGCCAGTTGGCCTCGCAGGAACCTGCCGTGGTCATGCCGGCCTCGCTCGCGGCCACCGTGCCGTTGCCGCGCCAGCCGGATGATGAATTCTCGGCCGGGCCGGTCGAGGTCTCGGCGCGGAGCATCGTTGAGCCATCGGCCAGGACCGTCACCTCCGCCGCGCTGGAAACCGGCGAAAGCGACGCCGATGCGATTGTATCGCCGTCCGGCTGGGCCGTGCAGGTCGGCGCGTTCGCCAAGCGCGATGCTGCCCGGGATTTCGCCCAGAAGGTCGCCGGCAAGCTGTCGGACACGCTTGATCACGTCACTGCAACGGTGAGCGCGGCGGGCGGCAAGAAGACGCTTTACCGCTCGCGTCTGGTCGGCTTCAACAGCCGCAATGAGGCGCAGGACGCCTGCACCGTTCTGAAGCGGGGCAAGGTGAGCTGCATCATCGTCGCGCCGGGCACCGCCACCGCCAGCCTGCAATAGACCACGGCCCACGCCGGCTTGGACGCCCGAACGCCGTTCGTCGTGCTTTGGCCCTGCAGCGGCCGGATGGCCGCTGCAGGGTACCAGTCACAGCCTCATGGTGCAGATTTCGGGTAGTCAGCCGCTCCCACGCGGCGACTTTATCCTCAGCGTTCGCCGAGCCCGCGTTCCGTGCGGAACTTGGCAAGCCGCTCGGCGTCCGACGTCAGCCGAGGTCCCAGTTCAGTGTCGTTGAGCTGCCCGGACATGTGCCGGGCCGACTTGCCGCTGTCGAAGGTGATCCACTGGGTCGGGATCACTTCCAGGATGGTGCGCATGGGCGAATTCAGCGTCTCGACAAAGCGGTCGGCCTTGGCCTTGTCGCCGCGGTGCGACTTGTCGGCCAGCGCCCGGTAGAACCAGGCCTTGGTCTCGTCGTCGTCATGGAAAATTCCGATGCCCTTGGCGGTGGCCGAGCCCATCGGGCAGTCCGGCTCCACGCCGGCGACGCCGCTGACCGCGACCGCGACCTTCGGATTGCGCTTGATGGCGTTGGCACGGTGGCGGTGGGCGGCGAAGGTGATCCAGATGCGGCCGTTGCGCCAGACGAACGAGTGATAGACGCCGACCGGCCAGTTGTCCTTGGTGGCCCACATCAGCACGCATTCGCGCGCATCGGTCATCAGCCGGTCGAGCTGCTCGGGCGTGTACGGATAGATGGAAACGACTTCGTGGTCATTCGGCGCGGACATGGTCTCTCCCTCGGGCTGAATCGCGCTCTCCCCTGCGCGGCCCTATGTAACCATCGGACGGCGCTGGATGGAAGCGTCATGCGTGCTGGTTTTTACTGGTGGCGATCAGACAGCGTAATCTCGCTCTGCCTACCGTGATTTCACGAGCGCCGCGAAGCGCTCCAGCCGGTCCGCCCCCAAGGTCATCCGGCGCGGCGGCACCGATCATGGCGCTAGCAGCGTCGTTGACGGAAAAAAACATCTACCGCACCAGCCGCCCCGGATGGCCGGGATGGTCCAGATCATTCGGCACGCGCACACTGCCAATGCTGCCGACGCTCACCACCTCGCGGTGGGCGAACTTCCAATGGCCGTCGACCTTCTTCAGGGCATCCACCCAGCGGCCCCAGACATGCATGGGCCTGTCCATGGCCGCTTTCACCCGGTGAAAGGCGTAGACGTAGGACTGCGCCGTCGCGGTGTCGCCGTCGAGACGTATCTGGACGTTGCTGAGATGGTGCGACGTGGCGTGGAAGTGGGCGAGGATGCCGGTCAGGCGCTCCGCGATGGCGGCCGGGCCAACGCAGTCCTGCCAGTAGACGCCGACGCCGTCCTCGGTGAAGCAGGCTGCGGCGCCCACCGGATCGTTGGCGTCGATCCGGTCGGCATAGTGGGCCATCAGCGCGGTTATCGCCGTCTTGTCGGCGAGCTCTCGGGCGATCCGCTCGATGTCAGGCATCCGCCTTCGCCAGGAAATCGGCCGGCGCCGACCCCTCGCGCGACAGCCGGCCTGGATGGCCCGGGTGATCCAGGTCGTCCGCGCCCCGGTTGATGCTGCCGATACCGACCACCTCGCGGCGCTTGAACTTCCACTGACCGTCGACCTTGGCCAGTTCGTCCACCCAGCGACCCCAATAGTGCATGGGGTTTTCCATATCGGCCTTCAACCGGTGGAAGGCGTAGACATAGGCCTGCGCCGTCGCGGTGTCGCCATTCAGCCGGATCTGCACGTTGCTGAGGTGGTGGGACGTGGCGTGGAACCGGTCGAGGATGCCGATCAGCCGCTCCTCGATGGCCTTGGGGCCGATGCAGTCCTGCCAGTAGACGCCCAGGCCGTCCTCGGCGAAGCAGGCCGCGGCGCCCGCCGGGTCGTTGGCGTCGATGCGGTCGGCATAGTGCGCCATCAGCTCGTAGATCGCCTGCTTTTCCGCCAGTTCGAGAATGATCCGCTCTGTGCTCATGCATGAATCTCCCAGCCGCCGTCCAGGTTGAAGTCGTGGCCGGTCATGTAGGAATTGGCGTCGCTGGCGATGAACACCATCAGCGGCCCGCCGTCCTTCACGGGATCGCCCAGCCGCTTCAGCGGCACCGATTCCGCGTATTTCTTCACATCCTCGGGGCGGGCCTTTTCCCAGTTCTCCCACGCGTCGGTGCGCAGGAACGGGTTCACCGTGTTGACCTGGATGCCGTCCGGCCCCCATTCGCGCGCCGCCGTGCGGGTGATGACGCGGATCGCTTCCTTGGCGATGTTGTAGGAGGTGTTGCCCGGATCGCCGGTCATGCCCGCGGCCGAGGCGAAGTTGATGATCTTGCCGCCGCGGCCCTTCATGTACGGGTAGACCGCCTGCATGGCCCAAAGGCTCGCCAGTGCGCCGGTGCGGAAGGTGTATTCCAGCTCCACGTCGTCGGTATCCTGCACCGACACGAACACGGTCGACTTCTGCGGGTTGGCCTCGGTGCCGAAGCCCTGCGCATTGTTGACCAGGATATCGATCGGGCCGAACGCCTTCACCGCCTTGTCGACCATGGCGAAGATCTGGTCCTTGTGCCCTACGTCGCAGGCGATGCCGATGGCTGTGCCGCCCGCATCCGTGATCTGCTTCACCACGCCGTCCAGCGTCGCCTGCGTCCGCGACGCGACGACGACCTTGGCGCCCTCCTGCGCATAGGCGATCGCGGTGGCCTTGCCGATGCCGCGGCCCGCGCCAGTGACGATCGCCACCTTGCCCTCAAGCTGTCCCATTCCACGTACTCCCCAGTTTCGTGAAGCGGTAGCCTGTCGCGCAGGAGGGGAATAAGCAAGGCTGCTTTCTGCGCCGCCGGGCGTTAGACTCAAGCGGCGAAGCGGAGGGCATGATGCATATCGAAGGTGGATGCTATTGCGGCGCGTTGCGCTATGTCGCCGACGGCGAGCCGGTGGCGCGCATTCAGTGCCATTGCCGGGAGTGCCAGTACATCTCTGGCGGCTCACCCAATGTGATCATGGTGATGCCAGCCGACGGGTTCACCTACACCAGCGGAGAGCCTCGCCTTTTCAGGCGCAGCGACCTCGAGGCTCCGGTGGTGCGCGAGTTCTGCGCTGTGTGCGGCACCCACATCCTCACCCGCACGCCGCGCCGGCCCGGCGCCGTGGTGCTGAAGGTCGGAACCTTCGACGATCCCGCACTGTTCGGCGGGCCTCAGGTCGCCATCTGGACCGGGGACGGTCAGGACTTCCACCACATCCCCGACGGCATACCGAGATTTGAGCGCTTCCCCGGATGAGCGGGCAGGTGGACTTCGACGCGCTTTATGACGCCTTCAACGCGCGCAACATCGAGGCGGTGCTCGAGTGTCTCGCTCAGGACGTCATGTGGCCCAACGGCTGGGAGGGCGGCATGCTCTACGGCCGCGAGGCGGTGCGCGACTATTGGGCGCGGCAGTGGGCCGCGGTCAGTCCGAGGGTCACACCCATGGGCCACATAATCGAGGCCGATGGCCGCACTGCCGTGCATGTCCGGCAGACCATTCGCGGCCTGGATGGCTCCCTGCTGTCGCGCGGCGACGTGATCCATGTCTACCGCGTCATCGGCGGCCTGATCCGATCCATGGAAATCCGCGGCGGAGCAGGCTAGAGTTCGGAAAACCAGGAGGGCGACATGAAGATCGAAGGTGGATGTTATTGCGGCGGGCTGCGCTATGTGGCCGAGGGCGATCCCATGATGCGGGCCCAGTGCCATTGCCGGGAGTGCCAGTACATCTCCGGCGGCTCCCCCAATGTGATCGTCGCCATGCCGCTAGACGGCTTCAAGTACACCAAGGGAGAGCCGAAGCAGTTCGCGCGCAGCGACCTGGAGCGGCCGGTGACCCGCGAGTTCTGCCCCGATTGCGGCACCCATATCCTCACCCGCGCCAAGGGCTTTCCGGCCGTTATCCTGAAGGTCGGCACCTTCGACGACCCGAAATTGTTCGGTGGGCCGGAGATGGCCATATTCACCATCGACAAGCAGCCGTTCCACAGCATTCCAGACGGTGTCCCGGCGTTCGAACGGTTTCCGGGATAGCTGGCGCCTGGGCTGCCTGATGTCGAGCCGAGCAACGGCCTGATGCTGGTGGGCTGGTCGGCCTCGTGCACCTACTACCTGATGCAGCGCTTCCGGGACGAAGAGCGCGACGCCGCGGCCTGACCTATTTCAGCGAGAAGTTCAGCGCCGCCGCCAAGCGCACAGCGGCCCTCGAGAGCAGCTCCGACACCAGCCGGTGCTTCACGTCGGTGTATTCCACGCTCAGCAGCAGTTCACCGTTGGACAGCTTGGCCGCGCCGTAGAGGTCACTATGGATGTTGACCTTGGCGTGGCCGGCGGATTCCTCGCACCATGTGACCAGGCTGCCGGATGCCCAGAACTTCCGGTGCTCGGGCTTGATCTTGGTGCTGAGGCGGCTGACAAGTTGGTCCGGCGTGCCCTGCATGGACTTGACCATGTCGGTTTCCCAGATGTCGAACAGGTTGGTGCGCCTGTCGCCGAACTGCACCTTCACGTCCCGGCCGTGGTCCAGGCCATCGTCCACGCAGCGCAGCGGCTGGTGGATTTCGCCCATCAGATTGATCAGGAACTTCAGGGCTTCGGCGCGCTTTTCGGCCGGCTGGGTCTTGTCAGCCAAGGTCTTCATATCGGCGGCCATGCGGCTGATGGCGCAGTTGCCATCGGGGCAATCCCGTTCGGCCTTGTACTTGCCCTCGGCCAGTGGGATGTTGACGTAGTGCCATGATTTCGTTTCCGGCCGTTTGGCCTCGATCTCGTCCGCCCAGGTGGATGCCTTGGACATCGCGTCTGCGGCGCCGCCGCCCAGAAGCTCC
>CAMBYA010000046.1 GCA_945872035.1 Rhizobium sp. Q54 | reverse complement strand
CAGGGCCGTCAATACACCGCCGGTTGCTAGGATAAGCCTCGATTCCCCTCTGGAGGGCAGAGTGCTCATGATCAGCGGCGCCGATGCGATGATCACGTCGCCTGCCACATGTCCGATATCGGCCTGCAACGCCCTGCTGCCGGAGGCGGCCGCACCAATGACTTCGGCCAAAACGATGACAAGAGAAAGCGTCCAGGCCTTTAGATATACCTTTCTATATTGATGCCAGAGGTTAACGTTATCCAGATGCTCCCGTTGTTCCTTGGACGCTTGGGGGAAATTTTGGGTTCTATGGCGTTGTTTTGATCGCATATTCATGCTCTATATTTAATAGACGGAAATGGATGTCCTGAATCCCATGCTTGACGTACCGCCCGACGCCCCAAATTTCGAGGTGTATTACTCGTCTGCCTGCGCACCTTGCCGGCTGGAGATGCCGGTCGTTTTGCGGCTGGCGGAGGACGACACTGCCAGGGTCGTGATCGTGCTGCTCGGGGATGCTCAAAGAGCGCTGGCCGAACTCGCCGCTATTTCCGAGACGCTGCCAGGACTCACACGTTCCGCCGGTGAACATGATGTCCGGACGGCTCTCAAGGCCGCAGGGAACGACCGCGGCATTTTGCCCTACTCGCGAGCAATTACCCGAACGGGGCGGACTTGCGCGGCCTGGAGCGGCGTTCTCTCTCTTGACCGCGCCAGAAGAATGCTCGCGGCCTGCATGGGCGCTAGTTGATTTTTTCAGCATCGATCATCCTGAAGAACAGTCCCGCCTCGCCGTCGTTGACCAGTTCGAACCGGCCTTTGATCGTCACCAGGGCGTCATTCCAGGGGATCGGCCGTTTCGCCACCACTTCGATGACTTCGTTGGGTTCACCCGGCGGGCAGTAGAAGCAGACGGGCGTATGCAGCGTCAGCAGGAAGTGCTTGGTCTCATCGATGCCATCGACCGGCAGAATGAAACCCTTGGCCTTGGCAACCTTGCCGTTAAGCGCCTTTATCTTCGCTGTAAGGGAGATGGCGTAGAGCCCGGTCTTGTTATCGTAGCTGACCTTGCAAGCGGCCAGATCCGACCAGAACGGATCATCGGATCTGGGCAGCTTGCTCTGAGCGAAGCGCTCGGAACCGGGCTGGCCGTTTCCGGGCAAGGTTTCCGTCTGCACCTGAAAGCCCATTGTCGCCACAGCGAGTGGCAGGATCACCAGCGCGCGTAGCCCTCGGATCATCATGGCTTCAGGATCTCCTCCACTGGCGCGCGGGCCGCTCGAATGGCCGGGCCCAGTGCGGCGAGCAGTGCAATGACAAGCGCGGCGGCGAGCACTTGCGCAATGTCCGCGAGAGTGGGCAATCCCTCGAAGACGAGGCCGTTCCTTTCTGCCAACAGCCGGGAGCCCTGCGCACCCGCAACAATCATCAACAGAACGCCGAAAAGTGTCGCGGCGAGAGACAACATCCACGCCTCGGCGACGGCAATCCACGCCAACTCATAGGGATGGGCTCCGAGAACGCGCAGCAATGCGAGATCCCTGGTGCGCGCGCCGATCGCCGCTGTCAAAGCGACGGCGGCCGTCGCCGCCGCGATGATGGCGAACATGACGCCGATCGCGAGCGCTGCCATGATGACAGGCCTCCCGGCCCTGACCAGCCGGGCGGATTCCATGACGGGACTTGCACCCGAGAACCCGGGTGTCGCGTCGATCAGTCGGGGAAGCGACGCCATGGCGATAGGGCTGCGAAACGCCGCGACTACCGCGGTAGCCGCTGGGGGCGCCGCTTCTGGCGGTGGGTCTCCTTTGGCCTCGGCCTCCTCGCGTTCGTGATGATGATGGATCTGGTAGACGCTCTCGAGGCTCGTCAGGACAAGCCTGTCCAGAGCCGAACCGGTCGGCCGCAGGATGCCCGTGACGGTATAGGGAAACTCGGCATGAATTTCGCTCCCGGCGGCCAAGCCATGGGATCCGGCGAATTTATCGCCAATTTTCAGCTTCAAGGTCCGCGCCGCCTGCGCGCCCAGCACGGCTTGGAAAGGTGCCGCCCAGACAGCGCCCGCCGCTAACTCAGCCTTGTAGACCGACAGGATCGCTGGCGATGTTCCCGCGATCCGCGATCCCCCGATGCTGTCGCCAAGCGCGATCGGCGCGGCGGACCGGATGAGCGGATGTCGGACTATGGCCATTGCGTCAGCGAGGGGAATCAGTCCGCGCGGTTCCGACACGTGCAGCACGCAGCAGAGCACCAGGTCGAGCGAAGAGCCCTTTGGCCCGATAACCAGATCCACGCCCCCAAAGGCGCGTTGAGCCGCTGGTGGGAGTTCACGCTCGGCCACCGTCACCATCAGCACCGCCGCCACGCCGAGCGCGCCGATCAGGACGCAGAGCAATGCCTGGCCCCACCGCCTGAGCAGGAATGCAAATCCAAGCCGCACCCCGTTCATGGCAAGCCCATGGGCAAGACGAAATCCATCGCATCGAGCACCCGGCGGTCGTGGGTTGTCACCACGAGCGCAGCGCCCTGCCGCTCGACCGCATCACGCAGCAGGCCAATCATCGCCGCAGCGTTCGCGTCATCCAGCGCGGAAGTCGGTTCGTCGGCGAGCACCACCGCCGGCCCGTTGATCAGGGCCCGGGCGACCGCAACGCGTTGGGCCTGCCCCTGGCTCAATCGATCCGCTCGCCGGTTCGCAAGATCAAGGATGCCGAGCCGGTCCATCAGCATCCGCGCCCGTTCGCGATCGGGCCGGTGTCCGGCATAGAGGGAGGCCAGTTTCAGGTTCTCCAGCACCGAAACCGCGTCAACCAAATGGAATGACTGGAAGACCAGGCCTATGTGCTGCCCGCGGAATCGGTCGCGCTCGGAAGAAGGCAGCGACCAGATGTCGCAACCATGGACAATGACAGTTCCCTCGGATGGCCGGCGAATGGCCGCCAGCGCCAGCAGCGCGGTGGTCTTGCCCGATCCGGACACGCCCGTCAGCGCGACTGCCCGGCCCCGCTCGAGGCGCAGGTCCGGAACCCGCGCGAATCGCTGTCGCTCGCGTTCGAGAACGACGCCTTCGGACCGCAGCGCCCAATCTTCATCACTCTCCGTCATTGCCGGGTTTGCCCGGACTGGAACAACGCGGCACGGGCGGCGCTCTGGATGCGGGCCATCATCATGTGCAGACCATTGCTGCGTGCTGGACTGAGATGGTCGTGAAGCCCGATGGCTTTCAGAAAGTCCGGCGGCGCCGCCAGTATCTCGTTGGGAGAGCGGCGATCGTAGACAGAGAGAAGGTTCGCGATGAGACCATGTACGATGGCCGCCTCGCTGCCCGCAAAAAACCGCAGGTGACCCGCGCCGGCTTCCGCCGCGAACCAGGCGCGGGACTGGCATCCTCGCAAGCGAAACGCTTCGGTACGGAAGCGTTCCGGCATCGCCGGCAGCCGTCGCCCGAGATCTATGACATGGCGATACCGCTGCTCCCAGTCGCCGAGAAGATCGAAGTCCTCGATGATCCGGCTGATGGTTTCGCCGATCGGACGCTCACCGGTTGACTGGACCACCTGCGTCATCTGCCCAAGCTCCAGACCGTCCCGTCCGGACGATCCTCGATGGTCAGCCCGCGTTGCTCCAGGTCACGCCGGATGCGATCGGCTTCGGCGAAATTGCGGCCGGCACGGGCGGCGTTCCTGCGTTGGAGCTGGACATCAATCCATCCACGGTCCAGCGGTTCTCGTGGCTCCATTTCGAGGCTTCTGGCTGGCGCCTGACCCAGAATGCCCAGCAACGCCCCGCCGTGCATCAGTGCGCCCTTGATCTCGGATTTTCTTGCCGTCGGCGCTCCGCGGGATTCGCGCGCCAGTGTGTACAGCACCGCGAGGGCGGCCGGCGTATTGAGGTCGTGTGCGAGAGCCGCTTCGATCGCCGTGTAGTCCGGCCCGGTGTCAACCGGCGCCACATCGTCGAGATGGGCAAGCGCCCCGTACAAGCGGTCCAGAGTGCGTTCGGCTTGTCGCAGTGTCGTACTGGACCAGTCGAGCGGCTGGCGATAGTGCGCCGAGAGCAGGGCAAGGCGGATCGCTTCGCCGCCTGCTTCCCGCAGCAGATCGTTGACGAGCAACACGTTGCCCAATGACTTGGACATCTTTCGGCCCTCGACGGTGACGAACCCGTTGTGCATCCACAAACCGCAATAGGGCTTGCCGTCATGGGCGCAGGTGCCCTGGGCGATCTCGTTTTCGTGGTGCGGGAAGATCAGATCCTGGCCGCCCCCGTGAATATCGACGGTCTCGCCGAGACCTTGCTCGATCATGGCGGAGCATTCGATGTGCCAACCGGGCCGGCCCCGTCCCCAAGGACTGCTCCAGCCGGGCAAATCCTCGGTGGAGGGCTTCCACAGGACGAAATCGGCGGGATGCTTCTTGTATGGGGCAACCTCGACCCTGGCTCCCGCGACCATCTCATCCACGCCTCGGCCCGAGAGAGCGCCGTAGCGAGGGAAAGACGGCACGTGGAACAGCACGTGTCCTTCCGCCACATAGGCATTCCCGCGCACGAGCAGGCGTTCGACCATGGAAACGATTTCCGGCACATGCTCGGTAACCCGCGGCTCCAGATCTGGTGTCAGCACGCCTAGCGCGGCCATGTCTTGCCGGTATGCGTCGATGAAGCGGCTGGTAATGGCCGCGATAGGCACGTCCGCGGCGCGCGCCGCGGCGTTGATCTTGTCGTCGACGTCCGTGAAGTTCCGGGCATAAACAACCCGATGAAACCGGGACTTCAGCAACCGGTACAGCACATCGAAAGCCACGGCAGGCCGCGCATTGCCCAGGTGCGCATAATTGTAGACCGTCGGACCGCAGACATAGAGCGTCACGCGCGCCGGATCCGCGGGGACGAATGCCTCGATCCGGCGGGTGAGAGTATTGGTAAACATCAGTGTCATGCGGCGGGCCCTGGAGAACCGGCACGGCCCGACAACTCGACGTGAAAGCCGCCGCCATTGGCTCCCGGAAGCGGGCTGAAACGCATGATCCGTCCGCTTTTGCGTGCAAGGAGAAGCTGGCGGCCAACCGGGAGAAACAGGGTTTCACCACTGGTCGGCGTCGCCGGATCGAGCAGGATCACCGCGCTAAGGGAGGGGCCGTGGCCCGACGAGCCGAGCAGGCCGTCGATGGCGAGACACGCCTCCTGCTCGGTCGCCCCGCGAAGGTCAAGCGTGAGGTCACCGTTGGAGTCTTCGCCGACCAGGTGCCGCACCATATGTTCATCAAAGAGCGGCATGCCGTCTCGGCGTAGCGGCAAGGTCGAGAATCACCGCCGCACCTCAAAAAACACCATGTCGTCGTCGCCGCCGCCAAGCGGGACGAGTTTGGGCGGCGGCTTCGGTGGAAGCCTGTTGAACAGCTCCAGCGTGCCGCGCAGACTTGCCTCGGTGATGCCGCGTGTAATGAATACGAACCGGGATCGGCGGTCATCGCTGGGCCAGCTATCGAGGGCCACGGCCGGATGGAAGATGTGCTGGACGCCATGAATGACGACTGGGCGGTCGAATCCCCGGATATGGACAATACCCTTGACCCGCAACAGATCCGGCCCGCGAAAGAGGAGCAGCGCGTCAAGCCAGAGGTTGAGCGCTTCCTCCTCGATCGGCTCCTCGAGCGCGATGCATATGGCGCTGATCTCATCGCCGTGGCGGTTGACGTCATGATGATGATGGTGCGCGTGATGCGCCTCATGGGCTTCGGCGTTGAGCCAGCGATGGACATCCACGCTCTTGCTCGTCGGATCATAGAGGCCCAGATTGACGACCGACGACGGCTCGATCATGCCTCTGGGCGCCAGTATGCGGTTGGCCCCCGGGTTCAGTTGGGCGAGCCGCTCCTGCAGAATTGCCAAGGCGTCACCGTCCGTCAGATCGGCCTTGGTGAGAAGAATCCTGTCGGCGACCGCTGCTTGCTTTACCGATTCGATCTGGCGATCCAGGGTGTCGAGGCCGTTCACGACATCGACGACCGTGACAACGCCGTCCAGCCGATATTGCCGGGCGATGGCATCGTCGGTCATCAGCGTATGGAGGATGGGGATCGGATCAGCCAGACCGGTGGTTTCGATGATAACCCGGTCGAACCAGGTCTTTCCGTCCCTCGCGTAACGCCACGTGGCGTCACGGAGCGTACGCACCAGGTCGCCCCTTATCGTGCAGCAGAGGCAGCCGCTCGACATTTCCACCACCACGTCCTCGACGCTGTGGGTGACCAGATCGTGATCGATGCCGATTTCGCCGAACTCGTTGATCAGTACCAGCGTCTGGGCAAACTCGGGCTTGTCGACGAGATGATTGAGAACCGTCGTCTTGCCGCTGCCGAGGAAGCCGGTAAGCACAGTGACGGGAATGCGCTGATCGGGCGCTTCCAGATCCCACTCTTCGGTCATGCGGAAACTCCAACTACTGGGTTCTCGACCCTGGTCTGGGAGGCGGTGCATCCCTGGCACACACCCTCCAGCTCCAGGATCTGGCGGTCGATTCTGAAGCCGATGCCTGCCGCAACGTTCCTCAGGCAATGGTCCAGCGGGGCGACTTCCGCCTCGACGATGGAACTGCAGGTGGAGCAGACATAGAGCAGTGCTCCACCCGAGATGCCGGGCCGTTTCCGGGCCACATAGGCGTTGCGGCTCTCGATCCGGATCACCAGCCCGCGTTCGATCAGGTATTCAAGCGAGCGGTAGATGGTAGGAGGCGAGATTGCCCGCCCCCTGTTGGCGCCGAGCTCCCTCAGCAGATCGTACGCCCCTTTGGGAGTAACCTCGCTGCACAGCAGTGCCAGCATCTGACGCCGGAGCGGAGTCAGCGCGATATTGTTGGCTGCGCAATGATCCTCAAGTCGGCGCCACCATGCGCGTCTGTCGCCTAAATCCATCTTATGCCTGCCGCGTTCGAGCATGCCCGTTCTTGTGCATCGTAAAAGATATGTTATAACGTTTCAATACATGTCCTTCTGAAGAGTGCAAATGACCACCTCGCTACTGGAGCGCCCGATCGTCGCCGAAGCCTCCGTGACAACCCGTGCCGAGGCCGAGGCGGCCGTGCGCACCCTCATCCGCTGGGCGGGAGACAACCCGGATCGCGAAGGCTTGCTCGGCACGCCCGAGCGCGTCGTGCGCGCATATGAAGAGTTTTTTGCGGGCTATTCCCAAGACGCTCGCGGCCTGCTGGCGACGACCTTCGAGGAAACCGCCGACTATGACGAGATGGTCGTATTGCGCGGCATCCGGCTGGAATCCCACTGCGAGCACCACATGGTGCCGATCATTGGCGTGGCTCACGTTGCCTATTTGCCCGACAGGCGGGTGGTTGGCATCAGCAAATTGGCGCGCGTGGTCGACGTCTTCTCCAAGCGGCTGCAGATCCAGGAAAAACTCACCACTCAGATCGCCGACACCATCGACGATGTGCTGAAGCCCCGCGGCGTCGCGGTCGTGATTGAGGCGATGCACCAATGCATGACCACCCGCGGTGTATTCAAGCCGGGCACGGTCACCGTTACCAGCCGCATGGTTGGCCAGTTTCGCACCGATCCCGCGACGCGCCGCGAGTTCTTGTCGATGCTGCCGCGTGCGTCACAGGCCCTTCAATGAGCTGGTTCACCGAAAGACGCAGCGTCGAACAGGTGGAGGAAGGCCAGGAACTGGCGCCTCGATTCGACGAGACTGGACTCATCGTCGCGGTCACCACCGATGCCGCGACCGGGATGGTGCTGATGGTTGGCCACATGACGCCCGAGGCCCTCAAGCTGACCATCGAAACCGGCGAAGCATACTACTGGAGCCGGAGCCGTGCCTGCCTCTGGCATAAGGGGAGCGTCAGCGGGCTTCGCCAGAGGGTGATGGAACTGAGGGTCGACGACGACCAGGATGCGGTCTGGTTGAAGGTTCTGGTCGAGGGTTCCGGCGCGAGTTGCCATGTCGGCTATCGTTCCTGCTTCTATCGGGAAGTGCCGATCGGTCCCCGTCCAAGCGCGCCCCCGCTTCGCTTTTCAGAACAGGACAAGGTGTTTGACCCTGCGGTCGTCTATGGCGACGCGCCGAACCCCACGCGGCTGTAGCCATGGACGCACTCAAGCGATCTCCGGACATCGTCGATCTGGAAGATGAGACCGACGCGCCGCCACGGTTTAACGAGGCGCTGGATGCGCTGCGACAGACCATCATTCGCTGCGAGCAGGACGGAATCAGTGAAGACACGATCCTCGCTGCCGCCATGACCGACATGGTCTCGCGTCTTGTCAATGCTTACGGAGAGGAGGCTGTCGCCGCGACGCTGCACAGCCTGGCCGAGGAAGTCACATCGTGGCGGACATTCCCGGACCGGTTGACACATTGAAATCCGGTCGCGGCCACTTCGCGACATGATCGATGCCGACTGTTGTGTAAGGAGAGGATAATGCAGAAGCTACCGGTAACCGTGCTTTCAGGATTTCTGGGGGCGGGGAAGACCACATTGATGAATCACATCCTGAACAACCGCGAAGGCAAGCGGGTCGCGGTCATCGTCAACGACATGAGCGAGGTCAACATCGACGCCGACCTGTTACGGGAAGGCGGCGCCGATCTGAGTCGCACCGATGAGAAACTGGTCGAGATGACCAACGGATGCATCTGCTGCACCCTGCGTGACGACCTGTTGCTGGAGGTTCGGCGGCTGGCCGAGGCCGGAAGGTTCGACTACCTGCTGATCGAATCCACGGGCATCTCGGAGCCCCTTCCGGTGGCCGCGACGTTCGACTTCCGGGACGAGGCCGGCGTCAGCCTCGGCGATGTCGCGCGGCTCGATACGATGGTGACCGTCGTCGACGCAGCCAATCTTCTGCGGAACTATTCCTCCTCCGATTTCCTGCGCGACCGGGGTGAATCCCTGGGCGAGGAAGATCAACGGACGCTCGTCGATCTGCTGGTGGATCAGATCGAATTCGCTGACGTTATCCTCCTGAACAAGTTGGATGCGGCATCGCCGGAAGGCAGGGCCGCGGCCTTGCAGATCATCAGATCCCTCAATCCCGATGCAGACATTGTCGAGACGAGTTTTGCGAAGGTCGCGCTGGACCGGGTGCTGAACACGGGCCGCTTCGATTACGACAAGGCGCAGGAACATCCCCTTTGGTTCAAGGAGCTCTACGGCTTCGCGGAGCACACCCCCGAAACCGAGGAGTATGGCATCCGGAGCTTCGTTTACCGGGCGCGTCGCCCGTTCGACCCGGAGAAGCTCCATCGTTTCATCAATTCGTCATGGCCGGGCGTGATCCGTGCCAAGGGACATTTCTGGCTGGCGACCCGGCCGGAATGGGTCGGCGAACTGAGCCAGGCAGGCGCGCTGGTCCGCCACGAGGCCATGGGCATCTGGTGGGCCAATATTCCACGTTCCCAGTGGCCGGACGCGCCGGAATGGCATGCGCTCATCAAGCGGAACTGGCATCCGGCCTTTGGCGACCGGCGTCAGGAACTCGTGTTCATTGGCGCCCATATGGACGAGACCACCATCCGGGAATGGCTGGACGCCTGCCTTGTCCCCGGTGATGACGACACATTCGAGCCGGGCCTCTGGAGGCATCTGCGCGACCCCTTCCCCGAGTGGAAACGCGCGGAAGCGTCGGCATGACGCGCGTGACCTGCCGCGGATCGAGGGTGCCCAAGGAGTGGACGCCATGATTCGGCGAAATCCATGCGGCGACTGGCCCACGATCGACGCCAGCGCCTTCGTCGATCCCACGGCGATCATCTGCGGGAAGGTCATCATCAAGGCGAATGTTTTTGTGGGACCGTATGCGGTGGTGCGCGCGGACGAGACCGACGAGTTCGGACAGATGGAGCCGATCTCGATCGGCCAAGGATCGAACATCCAGGATGGCGTGGTGATTCATTCCAAAGCCGGCGCCGCCGTCACCATCGGCTCGCGTACATCCATCGCCCACCGCTCGATCGTGCATGGTCCTTGCACGGTTGGCGACGATGTCTTCGTCGGCTTCAATTCGGTTCTCTTCAACTGCGTTGTCGGCGACGGCGCGGTCGTCCGGCACAACTCCGTCGTCGAAGGATGCCACCTGCCTCCCCGCTTTCACGTTCCCTCGACGACCACGGTGCACTCGGATGAGGACCTGAAGGTCATTCCACAGGTCACTGTGGACGTCGCCTCCTTTTCCGAAAGCGTCACGGAAACAAATCTTGCCCTGGTCGAAGGATACAACAGGATTCGGAACGACTTCTGAGCAGAGTCCGCCCGCGATCCATCCGGGTCATGCCCGGCCGGCAGCCCATTCGAAAAAAACGGGAGGCCGAAGCCTCCCGTCGCGTCTCCGATGCCAGAACCGTCAGGCGGCCTTGGCCAGGTTCTTCAGCACATATTGCAGGATGCCGCCCTGCTTGTAGTAGGACACCTCGTCCAGCGTATCGATGCGGCAGACCAGGGTGGTGACCCGCGTGGTGCCGTCGGCGTACTGGATGGTGGCGGTCACCGGCATGCGCGGGGTGATGCCGGCGGCCAGGCCGGTCAGCGAGATCGTTTCCTGGCCGGTCAGGCCGAGGGTCTTGCGGTCCTCGCCGTCGTTGAACACCAGCGGCACGATGCCCATGCCCACCAGGTTCGACCGGTGGATGCGCTCGAAGCTCTCGGCGATCACCGCCTTGACGCCCAGTAGGCGCGTGCCCTTGGCCGCCCAGTCGCGCGACGAGCCGGTGCCGTATTCCTTGCCGGCGACCACGATCAGGGGCACGCCCTGTTCCTGGTACTTCATCGAGGCGTCGTAGATGCTCATCACCTCGCCGGTCGGGATGTAGGTGGTCACGCCGCCTTCGGTGCCCGGCGCCATCTCGTTGCGGATGCGGATGTTGGCGAAGGTGCCGCGCATCATCACTTCGTGGTTGCCGCGGCGCGAGCCGTAGGAGTTGAAGTCGGCCGGATCGACGCCGTGATCCATCAGGTACTTGCCGGCCGGGCCGTTCTTCTTGATCGAGCCTGCGGGCGAGATGTGGTCGGTGGT
>CAMBYA010000045.1 GCA_945872035.1 Rhizobium sp. Q54 | reverse complement strand
CTAGCGACACGCTGGTGCGCATCTATTCCATGACCAAGGCGATAACCGTCGTCGCGGCCCTGACCCTGGTCGAGGAAGGCAAGCTCCGCCTGACCGATCCGGTATCCATGCATCTTCCCGAGTTCGCCGGCACCGGCGTCTACGTGGATGGCGGCCCGGACGCGCCGAAGACCCGGCCACCGAAGACTCCACCGAAGATATTCCACCTGATGACGCACACCTCGGGTCTGACCTATCCGGGCGGCTACGACGGGACCCCCGTCGGGGAAATCTACGACAGGAAGGACGTGTTCGACGCCGGCAACACCCTTGAGGAGCTATCGAGAAAGACGGCGACCATCCCGCTGACCGACGAGCCCGGCGAGTACCACTACGGCGCGTCCATCGACATCCTCGGACGGGTGATCGAGGTGGTGTCCGGCAAGCCGCTCGACGTGTTCCTCAAGGAGCGCCTGTTCGAGCCGCTGAAGATGAACGACACCATGTTCACGGTGCCGCCGGGCCAGCGCGGACGGCTCGCCGAACTCTACACGAAAGGTCCCGACGGCAGGCTGGCCGTCCTGAAGCCCGGCGCCGGCCTGGACCTCTACGAGACCGGCGCGAAACTCCTGTCGGGCGGCGGCGGCCTCGTGTCGACCACTGCCGACTATCTGCGGTTCTGCCAGATGATGCTGAACGGCGGCGAGCTGGATGGCGCGCGCATCCTGTCGCCCAAGACAGTGCAGCTGATGACCAAGGGCCAGGTTTCGCCCGAGCCGCGCGCGTCCAGGCTCTTGAATTCCTTGCCGAGCTTGTAGTGCAGGTTGCCGTAGGCCGCGCCCAGGGTGACGTTGCCGAGCAGGGCCTGGTAGGATCCCCGGAAGAAGTTGAGCCCGTCGAACGAGGTGAGCGCCCGCACGCTGGCGACGTCGCCGTGGCCCAGCACGTTGTTGACGCTGACGATGCCGCCGACCCGGTAGGCGCCGGTGTACCGGTTGCCGGCGTTGTCGGCCTCAATGCTGCCGGTCACGCGCTGTCCCGGCATGACATCGACGGTCAGGTCGGACGTGCCGACCAGCGATCCGGGCGCGAGCGTCGACTTGACCCGTACGCCGGGAATGTCCGAAAGCAGCAGAAGCCGTCGTTCGAGCGGCGCATTCTCCACAACATCGCCGCTGTCCACGCCCGACAGCACATACCGAGCCAGGCCGTTCGACAGGTTGGTCTGGTTGTTGAGGTTGACGGCGCCGTAATGGCCTTCGACTACCGCGATGGTGACGGCGCCGGCGCCGATGTCCTGTGCCGGCACATAGGCCTGGGCGACGATAAATCCGCGACGATTGTAATAGGCGGCGATTTTCGCGGCCATGCCGCGCAGGTCGGCCAGGCTCAGGTCACGGCCAGGCTCAGGTCACGGCCAGGCGTGAATTCGGCCGCGCGGACCAGTTCGGCTTCGGAAAACTGCGTCGCGCCGCTGACATGCAGCGCGCTTACCGGAATCCGGTCGCCACCCGCTCCCGTCGCGAGCGGCGCGTCCGGACGCTCGACCCGCAATTCGGGAATGAATCTTTCGCGTGCCGGCGACGGCGGTATCTGCTGGAATTGCCCGCCCGCGACCGGCAGTTGCTGCGCAAGGGCACTCTGACACGCTATCAACAGAAGCACTGTCAATAGAATTGGCTTAAACATGCTTCGCCCCGATCAAAATAATCCTGGCCCAGACCCTGCATCCGTGCAAAACAAGTTCAGGACCCTTCGTTCTTTAATGCACATGACGCGCTATTTCGTACAAACTCAAATCAATAATTTATTTATAAATCGCGCTTTCGATGGAACTTTTTTCATTATGGCGAATCTGACCAAACAACCATCAAGGCTCATGGTCAGGGTATTTTGATATCAATTACTATTATTAATAAAGTCACCCGGCATTTCAGTTTTACCGCAGATCATCCGCGCGGCCCGCGGCCGGGGCGCTGGCTTTGTGACGGCAACGCCTCCAAACGGGTGCGCCTGACTGTGCCGAGGCGCGATCGGGCATCACGGTGCCAACGACCGGCCGTGCTCGTTGCAAAGCCGACCGGATGAACGCGGAAGGCGACCTTTGCCTCTTGAACGCCACCAAACCTTTCCCAAATGAGCATTCGCCGGGCGCCGCTGAAGGGCCTGGAAACGACGGAACCGGCCCGACCATATGGTGGGCCACATGATCCTTATTGCTCAGCTTCGGAGAGTAAGATGCGCGTATTCGACACCAATCCCCTGATGCGGTCGGCCGTGGGCTTCGACAACCTGGTCCGCATGCTCGACAACGCCACCCGCCTCAACGGCGACGGCGGCTATCCTCCCTACGACATCGAGAAGGTCGGCACTGACGACTACCGCGTGACCATGGCGGTCGCCGGCTTCACTGACGAGGAACTCGACGTCACGGTGAAGGACGACGTGCTCGTGATCTCGGGCCGCGCCCAGAAGGCCGAGGCCGCCGATGGCGAGTCCCAGCCGCCGCAACCGGTCTACCTGCACCGCGGCATTGCCAAGCGCGCCTTCGAGCGCCGCTTCCACCTCGCCGACACCATCAAGGTGACCGGCGCCTCGCTCGAGAACGGGTTACTGCATGTCAGCCTGGTCCGCGAGGTCCCCGAGGAGCGCAAGCCGCGCCAGATTCCCATCAACGGTGCGGGCGCGAAGGTCATCGACCACGCGACCGCCGCTTAACTAGGTTCTTTGCCTGTGACTGGGCCGCCCTCGACAGAGGGCGGCCCATATTTTTTGGTGGTCCGCGTTCACCATCTGTCGAAGTCCGCTATCGACCGAGATAGAACACTCGCTTAAACTCTGCGGGGGGCTTGTCCGGGCATCGCGCGCGGGCCAAACGGGGAAAATGACCATGCCGATGCAGGACATCCAGCCGATCAATGGCAACATTCAGGACACGCTGGTCGAGGCGGCCAAGACGCCCTGGATCCAGACGACGCCGCTGTCGTTCACCAAGGTGCTCTATACCGGCGCCGAAACCGGCACCTGGGCGGTGCTATACCGCTGGCTGAAAGGCTATGTCGCTCCGCAGCACAAGCATCTGAGTGCATCCCACACCTTCATCCTGAAGGGCAAGCTGAAGGTCCGCGACGGCGTGCTGAATGCCGGCGACTACGTCTACGAACCGAACGGCGTGCTGCACGGGGCCACCGAGGCGCTGGAGGACACGGAATACCTGTTCATCTGCAACGGGCCCATCCTTTTCTACGACGACGAGCACTTCACGGTTTACAAGAGTTGGGAAGAGATCGAGAAGCTGCGCCGTTCGGCCGCATCACAGGCAAAGGCTGCGGAATAGGTCACATTGACGCTGGCCCGGCGGCAATGCCGCCGCGGCCAAAACGGGGAGAACGAACATGGCATTGCAGGACATCTTTCCTATCAACGGCAATCTGCAGGACACGCTGGTCGAGGCGTCGAAGACGCCGTGGATCCAGCAGACGCCGCTGTCGGCCACCAAGGTGCTGTACACTGGCGCCGAGACCGGCACCTGGGCGGTGCTGTTCAACTGGAAGAAGGGCTATATCGCGCCGCCGCACAAGCATCTCAGCGCGTCGCACACCTTCATCCTGAAGGGCCAGCTGAAGGTGCGCGACGGCGTGCTCAACGCGGGCGACTATGTCTACGAGCCCAACGGCGTGCTGCACGGCGCGACCGAGGCGATGGAGGATACCGAGTACCTGTTCATCTGCAACGGGCCGATCATCTTCTACGATGACGAACATCTCACCACCTACACCAGCTGGGAGGAGATGGAGAAGATGCGCCGCTCCGGTGTCGGACCGACGGTCGGAGCGGTATAGACGCATGCAGCCTACCGACGGTTTTCGTTTCAACCACACCATGCTGCGCGTGCGCGATCCCGAGGCCTCGCTGGCCTTCTACCGTGACACGCTCGGCATGACCGTGATCGACCGCTTCGACTTCGAGACGGGCAAGTTTTCGCTGTATTTCGTCGGCTATCCGGAAGGTCCGGTGCCGCAGGACCGGGACGAGCGCGTGCAGTGGCTGTTCGAGCAGCGCGCATTGCTGGAGCTGACGCATAATTGGGGCACCGAGAACGACCCGGAATTCGCCTATCACAACGGCAACGCCGAGCCGCGCGGCTTCGGCCACATCGCCCTGACCGTGCCCGACGTGGACGCCGCCTGCGCCCGGCTCGACCAGCTGGGCGTGGAATTCGTGAAGCGCCCGCAGGATGGCTCCATGAAGGGCCTCGCCTTCATCAAGGACCCTGACGGCTACTGGATCGAGATCGTCTCCGGCCCCAACCTGCGCACCCTGATGGCCGGTTTCCGGGAAGCGGCGACACAGGGCGCCTGAGCGCTTTTTCGCCCGATCCGCATGGACAGCCATGCGGATCGCGCATGTTGCCCGGACCGGATGCCCATGCTAAACGTCCGCGCCATGTCGATGACCAAAACCACCACCACGACGAAAACGACCGCTTCGGCGGGGCGTTCGCTGGTGCGCGCGGTTTAGAGCGGCAAGAGCGGAAGGCCCCGGAGACGGGGACCGAGCGAATGCCGACCCTGTCTCTCCCACAACAAAGGTAGAGAGACGATCATGCAGACCACCTCACCCCGCCAGATCAATTCCAGCGCTCCCGTCGTCGCCATCGTCGGCGCGACCGGTGCCGTCGGCGTCGAGCTCATCAATTGCCTCGAGAGCCGGAACTTCCCGGTCGGCGGCCTGAAGCTGCTGGCGTCCGCCCGCTCGGCCGGCAAGACGCTGCCGTTCAAGGGCAACGACGTCGCCATCGAGGAGCTGACCGCAAGGAGCTTCGAGGGCGTCGACGTGGCGCTGTTCTCGGCCGGCGCCAGCATCTCGCGCCGCCACGCACAGGACGCCGTGGGTGCGGGCGCGATCATGGTCGACAACTCGTCGGCGTTCCGCATGGACCCGAACGTGCCGCTGGTGGTGCCCGAGGTGAATGGCGAGGCGCTGTCCCGCCACAACGGCATCATCGCCAACCCGAATTGCGTGGCCGCCATCGCCACCGTGGCGCTGGCGCCGCTGCACAAGGCGCATCCGATCCGCCGCCTCAGCATGGTGACCTACCAGGCCGCTTCCGGCGCGGGCGCCGCCGCCATGGAGGAGCTGCGGGAATCGACCGCCGCCCAGCTGCGCGGCGAGTCCTATGCGCCGAAGGTGCTGCCGCACCCCTACGCCTTCAACCTGTTCAGCCACAACGCCGATGTGGACGTGGACAGCGGCTACAACGGCGAGGAGCTGAAGGTGGTGGCCGAAACCCGCCGCATCCTGGGCGTGGACGACCTGCCGATCGGCATCACCTGCATCCGCGTGCCCGTGCTGCGCGCCCACGCCATGTCGATCTCGGTGGAGTTCGACGAGGTGGTGACGCCGGAGGAAGCCCGCGCGCTGCTGCAGGGCGGCCAGGGCCTGCGGCTGGTGGACGACCGCGCCGCCAACCACTTCCCCATGCCGTCCGAGGCGTCCGGGCAGGATGACGTGCTGGTGGGCCGCGTCCGCGTCGACACCGCCGATCCGTCGGGCCGGACGCTCGCCCTGTTCGCCGCCGGCGACCAGCTGCTGAAGGGCGCGGCGCTCAACGCGGTGCAGATCGCCGAGCTGCTGCTGAAGCGGTAGCCGCTCAGTCCCGCTTCAGTCCCTTCCAGTCGAGCGCCTGCAGATACGTCGTCCACAGCTCGTCCTGCTTCGTCCCGAGCTCGTAAAGGTAGTCCCAGCTGTAAATGCCGGTGTCGTGGCCGTCGTCGAACTGGATGCGGACGGCGTAGTTGCCTGTCGGCACCACGCCCGCGACTGACACGTTCCGCTTCCCCGGCACGATGGTCTTCTGGCCGGCGCCATGCCCCTGCACCTCGGCCGACGGGCTTTCCACCCGCAGCAGCTCATAGGGTAGACGGAACTTGCTGCCGTCCTCGAAGTCGATCTCGAGCAGCCGCTCGGCCTGGTTGAAGCGGAGGTCGGCGGGCCAGGGCTTCGCGGTCATTGGCCGTCGAGGCCGCGGGCCTCGTCGACCAGCATGATCGGGATGCCGTCGCGGATCGGGAACGCCAGCCCGGCCTTGCGGCTGACCAGCTCCTGCGCCTGCCGGTCGTACTCCAGCGGCCCCTTGGTCAGCGGGCAGACCAGGATCTCCAGCAGCTTGGGGTCGATGTCGTTGGATGACGGCATGCCAAGTTTCCTATTACGAACGGCCGCTTTCGAGGCGGCCGGTTTGCTACTGCAGCGAGCCGCCGGCGCCGCCTGCCTGGGCGATGGCCATCTCGTAGAGCGCGATCAGCGTCTCGTAGCGGCGGTCGATGTCCGGCGCCTCGAGCAGCGCCTGTTTCTCGTTCGGCGCCCAGGGCGCCAGGGTCGATGATGCGTGGATCAGGGTTTCCGTGTCGGTGTTCTCGATCACGTCCCAGTCGACGTTGTAGCCCTGGATGTCGACATATTGCCGGATCAGTCTCAGGAAATACGCCCGGTCGGCGCTCGACGCGGTCTCCGGCTCGAAGTCCTGCATGAAGTCGGCATAGTCGACCCGGAACATGCGGTACGGCGTGGTGCGCGCCATCTCCTCGACGATGCGGAAGCGGCGAATGCCGGTCAGGGTGATGATGTAGCGGCCGTCCTCCAGTTCCTGGAAGGCGGTCAGCCGTCCGGCGCAGCCGATGTCGTAGACCGGCGGCTCCTGCGTCTCGCCCTCATGCGCCCTGGGCTGGACCATGCCGATGACCCGCTTGCCCTTGATCGCGTCTTCGACCATGGCCCGGTAGCGCCCCTCGAAGATGTTGAGCGGCAGCGCGCCCCGCGGCAGCAGCAACGCGCCGGTCAGCGGAAAGACCGGCATTGTGCCCGGCAGGTTGGTCCAGTCCTGGATCATGAAAACAGCAGCGACGACAGCGATTTGCGGGTCTGCACCGTCAGCGGGTGGGTCGGCCCCCAGGCGTCGAACAGGGTGACGAGCTGCTTGCGCGCGCCGTCGTCGTTCCAGGCCCGGTCGTGGCGGACGATGTGCAGCAGTTCCCTGGCCGCGTCCTCATTCCGGCCGGCGCCAGCCAGCGCCAGCGCCAGGTCGAAGCGGGCCTGGCTGTCGGCCGGGTCGCCCTCGACCTTCGCCCTCAGATCGGCCACGTCGCCCGCGTCGCCCGCCTGCTCGGCGAGCTGGAGCGCGGCGCGCACGCCGGCGAACTCCTTCTGGCCCTGGGTATCGGCATCGAGCGAGGCGAACATCTGCTTCGCCGCGTCCAGGTCGCCGGACTTCAGCCGGGCCTGCATGATGCCGGCATAGCCGGTAAGGTTGTCGGGCTCGGCCGCCAGCACCTCGGTAAAAATGGCCTCGGCGCCCTGGAAATCGCCAGCCTCGAGCGCCTCGGCGCCTGCCGCCAGCATCTCCTCGATGGGGCCCGGGCCGCCCAGGCCGGACAGGCGGTCGACGAACTGCTTCACTTGGCTTTCCGGCACCGCGCCCATGAAACCGTCGACTGGCTGGCCGTTGAAGAACGCGAACACCGCCGGGATCGACTGGACGCGGAGCTGGGCGGCGAGCTGCTGGTTCTCGTCCACATTGACCTTCACCAGCCGGACCCGGCCGTTGGCGGCGTTGACCACCTTCTCGATGATCGGGGTGAGCTGCTTGCACGGCCCGCACCACGGCGCCCAGAAGTCGACGATCACCGGCACGGTGCGCGACGTCTCGATGACGTCGGCCATGAAATGGGCGGTGTCCGAATCCTTGATCAGTTCGCCTTGCGGCGCCTGCAACGTGCTCATGCTTGCCTTCCGGTTCGTTATGGGCCGGTTCGTTATGGTCCGGGTTATCGCGCCGCCGGCCGGCTGATCCCGCTGGCGGTGACCTAGCACAATCAGGTGGTGAAATTAAGCGTTCCGTCAAGGCTCGCCGCCTGCGGAAGAGCCAAACGATGCGTCGATTTTTCCCTCAAGATTGGGGTTGCAAACCCAAAACCAATGCGTAATATCCGCCGCCTGCACCGGGGCGATGCCCTTTGGTGCGAACGGAGCGCGGGCGTAGCTCAGGGGTAGAGCATAACCTTGCCAAGGTTAGGGTCGTGAGTTCGAATCTCATCGCCCGCTCCAAATTTCTCGCAGACCGACACCGTCGCCGCGCCCGGAACAGGTTCCGGCAGCGTCAAAATTCGTTTCACACCGGCGTCCAGTCGTATGATGCTGGCGCGGGCGCATCTGGCTGGGGGTTGGGCACCTGACTGCCGCATCATTGCTGTTTCAGAGGCGGCTGGCACACCTGAGCAAGTCCGAATGGCTCCGGAGTGCCTTTGCCATGGCGGTGCTGTATCCCGCCTCGTGGGTCGACTACGCGGCGCATCGCCGGCTGTTCAACAATGTGCAGGCCTATGTCACCTTCATCGGCTATCCGCGCAGCGGCCATTCGCTGGTCGGCGCGCTGCTCAACGCGCATCCACAGGCGCTGATCGCCCATGAACTGTTCGCCACCCGCTATTTCCAGCTGGGCTTCCGGCGACAGCAGATCCTGGCGCTGCTGCGGCGCCGGGACCAGGATTTCGCCGAGCGGGGCTGGATCAACGAGGGCTACGCCTACGACGTGCCCGGCGGCTTCCTGGGCAGGCACGACGACATCCGCGTGATCGGCGACAAGAAGGGCGGCGGGACCAGCTGGCACCTGCTGCGAGACCCGTCGCTGCTCGATACCATCAGGCGGCGGATGGATATGCCGCTGCGCTTCATCCACAACGTCCGCAATCCCTACGACAACCTGGCCACCATATCGCGGCGCGAGACGCGGCCCATGTCCGCCACCATCGACCGCTACCACGCCCTGGCGACGTGCTGCCAGGCGGTGATCGACCGGCTGGCGCCCGAGGAAACCCTGACCCAATGGCATGAGGATTTCGTCGCCGACGTGGAAGGCCATCTGGAACAGCTATGCGCCTTCGTCGGGCTTGAAGCAGACCCGGCCTATCTGGCCGCCTGCCGCGCCGTAGTCGTCGAATCCCCCAACCTGTCGCGGTACGGCGTCTCCTGGACCAGAAAGGACGTCGACCGGGTCGAGGCCATGTGCCGGGACCTGCCGTTTCTGGCCCGCTACGCCGGCTCGCCGGTGACGATCGGCGAGCGCCCGGCTGCCTGAGTCCGGCGTATCGCGATTTGGCCAACGCACGCCGCGGGCGTATAATCCCCCTGTCTTGCCGAGTCCGATTTAAAACAACCGTTGTTCCATGACAGCTATTCGAGGCCGCCTCCTTCTGATGAGCAGCAACCGAATACTGGGGAATAACAGACCGTTACTCTTGCAGGTTGGGGAGACCGGAAATGAACGTCAGACTATTGGTGGCCATGACCTCCCTTTTGTCCCTCGCCGGGGCGCCGGCCTGGAGCGCCGTCACCATCATGGGTGACTCGAAGGCGGCGGAATGCTCGCGGGCGGCGCTATGGGGCAGGGCCGACGAAAAATCGCTGGCGACCTGCGACCTCGCGCTGCAGCAGGAACCGATGGACCAGCTCCGCCGCGCCGCCACCTTCGTCAACCGCGGCATCATCCACATGCGTCGCAAGGCCTGGGACCTGGCCCAGAGCGACTTCGACGACGCGCTCAGGCGCAAGCCAGAGCTGGGCGAAGGCTGGGTCAACCGCGGCGCGCTGATGATCGGCACCAAGCGCTTCGCCGAAGGGCTCGCTGACACCAACAAGGGCCTCGAGCTGGGCATCGAGGAGCCCGAGAAGGCCTATTTCAACAGGGCGATCGCCTATGAAGGGCTGGGGGACACCACGGCGGCCTATTATGACTACAGCCAGGCGCTGGCGCTCAGCCCGGAATGGGACATGCCGAAGAAGGAGTTGACGCGGTTCACGGTCACCCAGCGCGAGACCCGCTGAATCGGCTTGGAATCCGGCGACGTGATGGGCACTCTGCGCGCCTGAACACCAGCCGAAAGCCGATCCATGACCGACACCCTGCCCGACCGCCTCTCCACCAACCCGAAAAGCCCTCACTATGACGAGGAGCTGCTGCGGCGCGGCGTCGGCATCCGCTTCAAGGGCGTCGAGAAGAACAACGTGGACGAGTACTGCGTCAGCGAAGGCTGGATCAAGGTCAGCGTCGCCAACTCGCTGGACCGCCACGGCAATCCGATGACTATCAAGCTGAAGGGCGCCGTGGAAGCGTATTTCCGCGACCCGGAGCCGGACGCGGAAACCGCGCCCGAATAGACCGAACCTGGGGAGGATGACGATGCCGGGCCATTACCACGAGCACGTCCATGGCGACGTGACCTGCGAATTCTACGTCGCCGTCCCCGAAGGCGCCGGCAAGCGGCCCGCCGTGCTGGTCGCGCACAACTGGGCCGGCCAGGGCGACCCAGAACGCGGCGTGGCCGACCGGCTGGCGGCGCTGGGATATGTCGGCATCGCCGTCGACGTCTACGGCAAGGGCAAGCGCGGCAGTCCGGGCGAGGACAACAGCGCGCTGATGGCGCCCTACATGGCCGACCGCGCGCTGCTGCGCGACCGTCTGCTGGCCATCGTGGACGCCGCCGCCGCGCTGCCGGAAGTGGACCCGAGGCGCATCGTCTTCGCCGGCTACTGCTTCGGCGGCCTGTGCGCGCTCGACCTGGCGCGCAGCGGCACCGACAGTGTGAAGGGCGTGGTCAGCCTGCACGGCGTCTATACGCCGCCGAACCTGGGGCCGCAGGGCAGCATCAAGACCAGCGTGCTGGTGCTGCACGGCTGGGAAGACCCGATGACGCCGCCGGCCGACGTGCTGACGCTGGCGAAGGAGCTGACCGGCGCGGGCGCCGACTGGTCGCTGCACGCCTATGGCCACGCGATGCATGCCTTTACGCATCCGGGCCTCAACATGCCCGAACGCGGGGTGAAGCACGACGCTAAGGCCGACAAGCGGTCGTGGCAGGCGATGATCAACTTCGTGGAGGAAGTGATCGCCTAGATCGCCCCCTTGGCGCGCAGATCCGCGATTTCGTCGCTCGACAGCCCCAGCAGCCCGCCGAAAATCTCGTCATTGTGCTGGCCCAACATCGGGCTCGGTACCGTCGCCGGCCGTTCCGCGCCGTGAATGCGCAGCGGGCTGTTGGGCAGCACCACCCTGCCCAGTTCCGGATGGTCGACCCATTCCAGCATGCCGCGTTCGTGCATGTGCGGGTCGTTCATCACCTCCTCCAGGTCGCGGACCGGCGCGCAGGGGATGCGGAACTGCTTGATGGCGGCGAAGATCTCCGCCCGGGTCCGCGCCGTGGTCCAGGCCTCGACGACGGCGTCCGTCGCCTCCAGG
>CAMBYA010000044.1 GCA_945872035.1 Rhizobium sp. Q54 | reverse complement strand
AAAGCCGAAGGAGCTACAGCCACCCCTGCGCGCTGAAGACCGCAAGATCAACGCCCGGCGGCGCGTACCAACCACCTGTGGCATATCGAGCGCCGAGCTTCTGCGCGACATCCTTATTGCCATATGGAATCCGAAGCGGGGTGTTTGCCGTAGCTGTTTTTTGTAAGGGAGCTGATCTAGTATCAGCCACCGGAGCCACTGCTGCCTTCGGTTTCCGTGACCGCTTGGCTGGCGTAGCGGAGCTTTCCACCGTCAATTTAGGCGACTTGGCACCGGGCTTGGTGCGCGACTTGATCGGTCTCGCGCGCTGGTTTGGTTCCATCCCCGCGGACATGCCTGGCAACGGTGCTTGCTCCCCAACGGTCACATCGCCAGACTTATTGGGCGCATGTTGCTGCAGAAATGCCCGGCATATCGAACCGGACGTCGCGTAGCCCGCCGGCAGGCTGACGCGCTTCTGGCGCGAGATGGTGACTGCAAAACGCTTCATTGCCGGCGTTGGGGGACGGTTGCCACCTGCACCACCAAAGCCCGGCCCGAGCAATGCAGCACCACTGGCAGGCGCGCCGTTTTTCAGCTTGCCGATGATGCGCTGGGCGACGTCGCACACGGCATCGATGGCGCCGACCATCTCCTGCTTGCCAATCACGACATCGTCGAGCAGGCATTCGAGTTGCGCCGTCACACCAGGGTCGACCAATGCCGGATCTGCCTGCTTGAGGACGCCAAACAACTTCAGTCCGGTGTCGGTAGGGACGATGTTCTTCCCCTGCGCGACTAGAAAATCCTGCCGCTTCAGCCCCCCTATGATTTCCGCGCGGGTTGCTGGTGTGCCGATCCCCTTGGCCTCTTTCAGGCGGTCGCGCAGAACTTCGTCCTCCACAAAACGCCAGGCATTCTGCATCGCTTCGATCAGCGTGCCCTCGTTGTAACGCGGCGGAGGGCGGGTTTCCTTGTCTTCGACCTTCGGGTTGTGCAATTGGGCGGTCTCGCCGTTCTTCATCGCCGGGAGAGTTTGCGCGTCATCACCCTTCTCATCGGCCGGGGTCCATTCCGGGAATGCCGCGCGCCAGCCAAGATCGATCGGCTGACGACCTGTGGCCTTGAACGGAAAGCCCGAGACGTCGAGTATCGCTGTCGTCTGCCGATAGCGAAAGTCCGGCATGATGGAAGCGAGGTAGGCTCGTGCGATCACGTCGAACAGCTTCTTCTCGTCGATCGACAGCCTCGGCCAAACATCTCGCAGGCTATCGACCGTGTTGACGTTGGGGATGACCGCGTGATGGCTGGCGCCCTCAAGCCCCTTGTCATGGAAAGACCCATGCGCGCCTTTGCGGATAATGGGTGGCGTCGGTACGGGTATTTCTTTGAAAGATTGCCCCACCTGAAGGCCGGTCACAATCTTAGGCACGTCCGGGATCAGGGTTTCCGGCAGATAGCGCACCTCGGCGCGAGGATAGGTGATGATCTTCTTGCCCTGGCCGTCATAAAGCTCCTGCGCGACCTCCAGCGTCTTCGCCGCCGACCAGCCGAACCGCGAGGAGCAGAGTTTCTGTAGCGAGGGGAGATCGTGCAGCTTGGGAGGGCCTTGCTTCTTGTCCTCGACGCGCACGCCCAGCGGGCCCTTGAAGCCCTCAGCTGCATTGACGACGATATCGGCATTCTCGTGCTTGAGGATTCTGCCCTGCGGCGCGTGCCGCATCTGGAATTCGCCTGCAGCGACCTTTGCGGTGGCGACAATCTCAAAATACGTGACAGGCACGAAATCACGAATTTCCAACTCGCGCCTGCACACAATCGCCAGTGTCGGCGTCTTCACCCGGCCAACCCCGATCACACCGCGCGCGCCCTGGCCCAGAATGACCGTCGCGGTGCGGGTGAGGGAGAGGTTGTAAATCTGATCGGCCTGCCGGCGCGCGACAGCGGCGGCGTAGAGGCGGGAGTATTCCGAGTTTGGCTTTGCACGCCCGAAGGCATCGCGGATGGTCTGCGAATCTTGCGCGGTGAACAACACCCGCATTACCTCGCCGCGGTATTTGTAATGCTCCAGTATTTCTTGACCGATGAGCTGTCCCTCTCGGTCGCAGTCGGTGGCGAGCCAAACTCGCTTCGCCGAGCGCAGAGCCTCGCGGATCACCTTGAGCTTGGCAGCTTTATTGCCGCCGTTGGCGGGACGCGTGGCGTAGAGCCCCTCGGGGCGGAGCAGGATCGGCGACCAGCGCTTCCATTCCGGAACCGCGTCCTCTGGCCCCTCCAGATCAAACAAGTGGCCTTCGGCTGGAAGGATGTCGCCATAGCGAGATCCCACGGCGGCGCGGACGTCTTTCGCCTGGCTGGTTTTCTCGGTGATGACGATTTGATCAGCCATGAGAAGCTCTGTTTTGACGATTGGATTCGACACGTCGTCCATCGGAACGTATCATGAACATGTGCGCTCGGCAATCCGCCAATTGACGGGTAGGTACTGGAAAGTTAAGCGGGCAGAGCCCGAAGTGCCCCCTCCTCCCCATTATCATACCGCCACGGCACAGGCCGTCGACGCCCCACTAGCGCTATGTGACCTTGCCCCTGCCTGACGTCTCCCTTGGCTGATAGGAACAGATCAGCGAAGGGGTATCAGGATGCAGGACGGAGTGAAGGCACGCTATACGCTTGAGTTCAAGCGGGAGGCGTTGCGGCTTGTGCATGGCGGGGAGAAGGTATCGGCGATAGCCCGGACGCTTGGCGTGTCAGGGCAATCGCTGGATAACTGGGTCAAGGCGGAGGCGGCCGGTCGCCTTCGTGATGTCCGTGGCAAAGCCGTGACCGCTGAACAGATGGAGATCGCGCGGCTGAAGGCGGAGCTGTCGCGGGTGCGCATGGAGCGCGACATCCTAAAAAAAGCGGCGGTATACTTCGCGAGGGAGTCGCGGTGAGGTATGCCTTTATCGAGCGACATCGTGGCGCCTGGCCCAGTTTTATACCGCGCTTTACACACGGTCCGTCACGGACGCCTGAAATTGCGCCCCATCACGCCCACCTCGGATTCTCTAACTGCAATGCCTGCCGGGATCGCGCCGAAAACTCAACGGCGAGGTATTTTCCTCAACTTACTGTAAATGCGTAGTATTTTTAATTCGAACCTTTCTGGACGAGGTTCGGGTGAAAAGAGACAAAAGCCGATCAGAGACTGATTTTGGGGGTTCCGGCAGTCTCCGAGGTTCGGATGGCATAGCCAAAACGGCGCGGAAGCTGGGGATTTTTGCCCCATCAAAGGGCCATCTCATTGATTCGCAATAAGATGTTGGCGGAGAGGATGGGATTCGAACCCACGATACGGCTTTTGACCGTATAACGGTTTAGCAAACCGCCGCCTTCGGCCACTCGGCCACCTCTCCGCCGCCGTTGGTAGCGAAGCGACGAATGGGTGTCAACGGTTTAGCCTGCCACGTCGATATTTACGGCTGGTCGAGGTCGTCCACGTCGAGCTGGCCGCTGAGCCGGCGCTGCACGTGGGACCACGACATCCCGACTCCCATGACGATGGTCAGGATGATCTCGACCACCAGGACGATCATGATGGGCGAACCCACGTCGACCAGGTTGAAGTCCACCAGCAACCAGACGAATACCCCGAACACCGCCACAACCAGAGCGATCCCCAGCAAGCCGAGGGACAGCCAGGTGGCGCGAAAGTACACCGCGAAGCCGGCCAGCAGCAGCAGGCCGACGAGGATCTTCAGCGGCACGTTGCCCGCGCCGGCGTCGGCACCGGACGCGATGATCCAATGGAAATACGACCAGCCTGTCGGGTTGAACGTGGCGAACACCAGCGCGGCGGCGGCCAGCCACCGCACCATGAAGCCCGTCCAGCTCAACCCGCCCCCCGCCGCCAACGCGGGCGCCCTAAGGTGATTCAACTGCCGCCATGCCCGTGGTGGCGGGCTTGACGAACTTCAGGGTCATGCGGTCGCTCTCGCCGATCTGGGTGTACCGCTCGCGGTCCTGGTCGCCCATGCGCAGGGTCGGCGGCAGGGTCCAGACGCCCTTGGGATGGTCGCGGGTGTCGAGCGGGTTGGCGTTGATCTCGGAATGCTCGGCTGCCTGGAATCCGGCGGCTTCGGCCAGCTTGATCACGTGCTCCTGGGTGACGTAGCCGGTGGCGGCAAGCGGATCCTGGGGCAGCTCGGGGTCGCCGCGGTGCTCCTCGACGCCGAGGATGCCGCCCGGCTTCAGCGCACGGAACATGGCGGAGAATACCTGGTCGGCGTAGCCGCCCGACATCCAGTTGTGGACGTTACGGAAGGTCAGCACCATGTCGGCGGAGCCTTCGGGCACGATGTCGATGGTGGTCGGGCCAAGCGTCGCGAAGCTGACGGTGCCATACGCCGCCTTGTTAGCCGCGATCTTGTCCTTGAGCGCCTTGTTGAGCTTGGGGCCGTAGCCGGTGCCGTCTCCCTCTTCGAAGATCGCCGCCGTGTACTTGCCCTTGCCCGCCACATAAGGCGCGATGATGTCGGTGTACCAGCCGCCGCCGGGCCAGATTTCCACCACATGCATCTCCGGCTTCAGGCCGAAGAAGGTCAACGTCTCGGCGGGATGGCGGTATTTGTCACGAAGGCGGTCCTCGGGCTTGCGCTGCTGGCCGATGACGATGGCCTCGAGCGAGCCTGCCGCCGGTTGCTTCGCGGCCGGCGTGCCATCGGCGGACTCAGGCGCGAGGGATGGCGGCTTGGGGGCGTCCTGCGTGCCGCCGTCGCAGGCGGCGAGAAGAGCGGCCGTCAACAGCGCGGCCAGGGTGAGCGGTGTGCGCATGGGTCCTCCGGAGTTCCCGTTTGGACCGGCAGCATAGCCTGCATGACCCGGCCGCGCTACCCGGGGACCGTTGTCCCCGGGGACCGCCGGATCAGTGGCTCAGCACCCACTCGCGGGCCAGCTTCTGGGCTTCGGCGACCTCGGCCGGGCTCATCAGCCCGGCCAGGTCGGCGCGCTCCTCGCGAGCCCGGATATCGCCCAGCATGGCGGCGATGTTGAACCACTTGTGGGCGCGGACATAGTCGACCGGCTCGCCATGGCCTGTTGCGTAGACGAGACCCAGCTCGAAATAGGAATCCGCATCTTCGGTGACAGGCGTCGCGACAGTCGACGGCGCGCTGTACGAGAAGCTGTGGGCTGTATCGAACATGACTGGTTACTCCGTGTCTGTATGTTCACAACACGGATATCATGCAGCCAGTTCCATGAACGGAATCTTAACGGAATACCGAAATCGCCGGCGCCCGAAAAAAGAAACGGCGGCTACAGGCCGCCGTTTCGCCTGCATAACTACAGGATCGGATCAGACGCCCGCCTTCGCGGCGGCCTCGCGCGCGGCACGGACCTTGTCGTTGGTCTGGTTGAACAGCAGCGCCCGGCGCTCCTTTTCCTCTTCCTCGGTCAGCTTGCGGTCGCCGAACTCGCGGCCGACCTTGCGGCCCTTGTCGACGGCGGGGCGCGCGCCGACCTGGTCGATCCAGCGCTTCAGATTGGGGAACGGCTCCAGCACGCCCTCATTGAGGATCCTCGGCAGCAGGAACGCCCACGGCCAGGTGACCATGTCGGCGATGCTGTAGTCGGGACCGGCCAGGTATTCGTTCACCGACAGCTGGGCGTCCATCACGCCCGACAGCCGGTCGACCTCGCCGACGAAGCGCTTGGTGCCGTATTCGAGTTGCTCGGGCTTGTCGGTGAGGTTCTTGGCGTAGTTCTTGAAGTGGTTGGCGTTGCCCATCATCGGACCCAGGTTGGCCATCTGCCAGTGCACCCATTGCAGCACCTTGTAGCGGCCGGCGCCGGAGGTGGGCAGGAACTGGCCGGTCTTGTCGGCCAGGTACTCCAGGATGGCGCCCGATTCGAAGATCGACAGCGGCGCGCCGCCGCCGATCGGGTCGTGGTCGACGATGGCCGGCATGCGGTTGTTGGGGCTGATGCGCAGGAAGCCGGCCTTGAACTGGTCGCCACCGCCGATATCCACGGGGACGATGGTATAGGGCACGCCGGTCTCCTCCAGCATGATGGTGACCTTCCACCCGTTGGGTGTGGGCCAATAATGCACGTCGATCATGGATCGCTCCCGGTGAAGTTCTGTCTCGCGCGACAGGATGGCCGAGACAGCGGGCACTGGCAACCGGAGCGCGGACCGTCACCAGTGCAGGTACGCAAGGGATGGGTGCGGCGATGCGCGGTGCGCTATTGCGTTGGCCGCGGGGGTCGCAGACCGCATACTGGACGCCCTGCCCTTTTCTCCCGGCGATAATCCATGCCATCAACCGGCCTGATGCGGATCACCTTCCTTGGCGCCGTCGGCACCGTGACCGGCTCGAAATATCTGGTGCGGGCCGGCAAGGCGCGGCTGCTGGTGGATTGCGGCCTGTTCCAGGGGTTCAAGAACCTGCGCCTGCGCAACTGGGCACCGCTGCCGCTGGACCCGTCGTCGCTCGACGCGGTGATCCTGACCCATGCGCACCTGGACCATTCGGGCTACCTGCCGCTGCTGGTGCGCAACGGGTTTCGCGGGCCGGTGCTGTGCACGCCCGGCACCGCCGACCTGTGCGAGATTCTGCTGCGCGACAGCGCCATGCTGCAGGAAAAGGACGCCGAGTTCGCCAACCGGCACGGCACGTCGAAGCACCATCCCGCCCAACCGCTCTATACCCGCAAGGATGCCGACCGGGCGCTGGAGCAGCTGCGCGGCGTCGACTATGGCGAGGACACGCAGATCGGCAACGGCGTCACCCTGCGCTTCGAGCGGGCCGGGCATATCCTGGGATCGGCGCTGACGCGGCTGACCTGGAAAGGCACCAGCCTGCAGTTCACCGGCGACCTCGGGCGGCCGGAGTCCGCCACCATGCCGCCGCCCGCGCGGGTCGAGGAGGCCGACTACCTGGTCGTCGAGTCCACCTATGGCGACCGCCGCCATCCGGACGCCGACCCGGAAGACGCGCTGGCCGAGGTGATCAACCGCACCAGCCAGCGGGGCGGCACGGTGGTGATCCCCGCCTTCGCGGTGGGACGCACCCAGACGCTGCTCTATCACCTGTCGCGGCTGAAGCAGGCGAAACGGATTCCGGACCTGCCGGTGTTCCTCGACAGTCCCATGGCGATCGACGCCACGGAGATGTTCGCCCGCCACCAGGGCGATCACAAGCTGACCCACCGCGAGTGCCAGGAGGCGTTCCGGGTGGCGACCTATGTGCGCACGCCCGAGGACTCGCGGGCGCTGGACCGTTCGGCCATGCCCATGGTGCTGGTGTCGGCCAGCGGCATGGCGACAGGCGGCCGGGTGCTGCATCACCTGACCCATTTCGCGCCGGACCCGCGCAACACCATCCTGTTCGCCGGCTTCCAGGCCGGCGGCACGCGGGGCGCGGCCATGGTGGCCGGCGCCGGGGAAGTGAAGATCTTCGGCCAGTACGTGCCGGTGAAGGCGGACGTGCGCAACCTGGACATGTTCTCGGCCCATGCCGACGCCGACGAGATCCTGGGCTGGCTGGGGCAGTTCCGCCGCCTGCCGACGATGACCTTCATCACCCACGGCGAGCCCGCGGCCTCCGACGCCCTGCGCCACCGCATCGAGGAAAACCTGGGCTGGGCTTGTACGGTGCCCGACTACAAGGACCGCTTCGACCTGGACTGACGGCGGCTCAGTCGATCTTGTCGCGGATGCCGTAGAACTCGCGCTTGGGCCACAGGAAGTCGATGCGGGTGCGGTGGATCTTCCACTCGCCGTTCACCTTCTTGTAGATGTCGTCATAGATGCCGAACAGGGTGAGCGGATTGGGCGCGCCGGGCGCCACGTTCAGGTTGAGCTGGTACCAGCGGCCGTTGGCGGTTTCCTTGTCGATCAGCTTGATCCACGGGTTGGTGACCGCGTGCATCTGGGAATGCTCCAGCCGGCCGCTGCCATAGAGGAAATCGTGGTAGCGGGCGCGGATCTGGTCCTTGCCGACCCAGTCGCCGCCGAAATTCGGGCCGAACTCGCAAACCGCGTCGTCGGTGAACAGGCTGACCAGCTCGTCCAGCTTGTTGCCGTCATAGTAGTGCGAATAGAGATGGCGCATCTGCTTGATGGCCTCGATCTCGAGCAGTTCCTCGATGGTCATGAAATCCTCCCGGTCGGTTCGGCGGCGAGCCTAGCGCATGGGCCGGAGGGGGCCAAGCCTTCACGCGTGAATTTTCAAGTCAGAGGACCCAGTTCTCGATGGGCAATTCCGCCACCCGTGAGAACTCGCGCTCATTGTTCGTCACCAGAATTAGGCCGGCTGCCAATGCGTGCCCGGCGATCCACAGATCATTGTTGCCGATGATCTCGCCGCGTTGCTCAAGTCGGGCACGGACGGCGCCGTAATGCAGCGCGGCGTCGACCGGCATGGGCAGGACAGGCACGAAGGAGGCGAATTCACGCAACGCGTCGAGGACGCTTTCGCGTCGCGTACTCTTTTCCGCGCCATAGACCAGTTCGCCCCACGTAACCGCCGAAATTACAGCAGCTCCGGCATTCAACGCCTCAAACCTGGCCAGGACGGAAGGCGGCCGAGCGCGCTGGACGTAGATGCAGATATTGGTATCGAGCAGGTATCGGGCCGTCATTCCAGGTCGTCGCGCGGCTGGGGTGGAGTATCGTTTCGGCCATCCGCCATGAAGTCATCCGGCAGGCCCGCGAGAATCTCGAACGCACGCCCAAGACCCTTCGACGGCTCGCGAAGCACGATTTCATCACCACGCCGGAAAATCTCCAGTTCCTTGCCCTGAACACGAAATTCCTTGGGCAGGCGAACCGCCTGGCTGTTGCCGGATTTGAACACGCGCGCTGTGGTCATGCTGCTTGCACCAAAATTGTATATACGGGACAATATATACAATTCTGATGCGCTGACAAGATTGGGTGCTTAACCCAGCTTCTTCTTCAGCAGCTCGTTGACCTGGGCCGGGTTGGCCTTGCCCTGGCTCTGCTTCATCACCTGGCCGACGAACCAGCCGATGACCTTGGGGTTGGCGCCGCCGTCGTACTGCGCGACCTGGCCCGGGTTCTCGGCGATGATCTTGTCGACGATGCCTTCGATGAAGCCGGTGTCGGTGATCTGCTTCAGGCCCTTTTCCTCGACGATCTTCGCGGGATCGCCGCCGGTTTCGACCATGATCTCGAACACGTCCTTGGCGATGCGGCCCGAGATGGTGTTGTCGGCGATGAGGTCGATCAGCTTGCCGAGATTGGCGGCGGTCACCGGGCTTTCGGTGATCGACACGCCTTTCGCGTTCAGCGCGGCGAACAGGCTGCCGGTGACCCAGTTGGAGGCCTGCTTGGGGTCGCGGCCCTTGGCCACTTCCTCGAAATAGACGCCGATCTCGGGCTCGGAGACCATCACGCCCGCGTCATAGACCGACAGGCCGAAGTCGCGCATCAGGCGGTTCTTCTTCTCGTCGGGCAGCTCGGGCAGGCCGGCCTTGATGTTCTCGACCCAGGCGGGATCGAGCTCCAGCGGCAGCAGATCCGGATCGGGGAAATAGCGGTAGTCGTGCGCCTCTTCCTTCGAGCGCATGGAACGGGTGACGCCCGCCGCCACGTCGTAGAGGCGGGTTTCCTGCACGATCTTGCCGCCGTCCTCGATGATGTCGATCTGGCGGCGTGCCTCGTACTCGATGGCCTGCTGCACGAAGCGGACCGAGTTGACGTTCTTGATCTCGCACCGGGTGCCCAGCGGACCGCCCGGCTTGCGGACCGACACGTTGACGTCGGCGCGCATGGAGCCCTGCTCCATGTTGCCGTCGCAGGTGCCGATATAGCGCAGGATGGTGCGCAGCTTCTTCAGGTAGGCGCCCGCCTCTTCCGACGAGCGCATGTCGGGCTTGGACACGATCTCCATCAGCGCCACGCCGGACCGGTTCAGGTCCACATAGGTCATGGTCGGGTGCTGGTCGTGCATCGACTTGCCGGCGTCCTGCTCCAGGTGCAGGCGCTCGATGCCGACTTCCTTGGTCTCGCCGTCCTTCAGGTCGAGGGTGATGATCCCCTCGCCCACCACCGGCTGCTTGTACTGGGAGATCTGGTAGCCCTGCGGCAGGTCGGCGTAGAAGTAGTTCTTCCGGTCGAAGATCGAATAGAGGTTGATCTGGGCGTCGAGGGCCAGGCCGGTGCGCACCGCCTGCTCGACGCAATAGGCGTTGATCACCGGCAGCATCCCGGGCATGGCGGCGTCGACCAGGCTGACCTGGGTGTTGGGCTCGGCGCCGAACTCGGTGGCCGCGCCGGAGAACAGCTTGGAATTGGAGGTGACCTGGGCATGGACCTCGAGGCCGATGACCACTTCCCATTCGCCGGTGGCGCCGGAAATCAGCTTGGACATCACGCGGCCTCCTTCCACCAGATTCTGGGCCGGGCGCCGAACGCGGCGGCCTGCTCGATGACGTGGCCGACCTTCAGCACGGTCTCCTCCTCGAACGGCCGGCCGAGGATCTGCAGGCCGAGCGGCAGGCCCGCGCCGCAGATGCCGGCGGGCACCGACATGCCCGGGATGCCGGCCAGCGAGGCCGGCACGGTGAATACGTCGTTGAGATACATGGAGATGGGATCGTCCGATTTCTCGCCCGGCGAGAACGCCGAGCAAGGCGCGGTCGGCGTCAGGATCGCGTCGACCCGGCCGAACGCCTGCTCGAAATCCTGGGCGATCAGGGTGCGGACCTTCTGCGCCTTCAGGTAATAGGCGTCGTAATAGCCGGCCGAAAGCACATAGGTGCCGATCAGGATGCGGCGCTGCACTTCCTCGCCGAAGCCGGCGCCGCGGGTGTTCTCGTACATCTCGATCAGGTTGCCGCCCTGCTCGCGCAGGCCGTAGCGCACGCCGTCATAGCGGGCCAGGTTGGAACTGGCCTCGGCGGGGGCGACGATATAGTAGGTCGCCAGAGCGTATCTGGTGTGCGGCAGCGAGATGTCGACGATCTGGGCGCCCGCGTCCTTCATCCACTGGATGCCGCGATCCCACAGCGCCAGCACGTCGGGCGGCGTGCCGTCCATGCGGTATTCCTGCGGTATGCCGATCTTCAGGCCGCGGATGTCGCCGGTCAGCGCCTTGCGGTAGTCGGGCACGGGCGTGTTGATCGACGTGGAATCCTTCGGGTCGTAGCCGGCCATGGAGCGCAGCATGATCGCCGCGTCTTCCACGTTTCGGGTGATCGGCCCGGCCTGGTCGAGCGACGAGGCGAAGGCGATGATGCCCCAGCGCGAGCAGCGGCCATAGGTCGGCTTGATACCCGCGAGGCCGCAGAAGCTGGCCGGCTGGCGGATCGAGCCGCCGGTGTCGGTGCCGGTGGC
>CAMBYA010000043.1 GCA_945872035.1 Rhizobium sp. Q54 | reverse complement strand
CTTCGCCATCTCGGCCAGGGCCTCGATTTCCTGACGGATACGGCGCAGCTCGCGTGCGCCGACCACAACCTCCGTCAGTTCCGAATACTCGCGCGACAGCTTGGCATAGGCTTCGCCCGACAGGTTGGCGGCGTCGGCCATCTGTGCCTCGATGCCCTCGAAGCGGTCGATGAGTTGCTTGACCCGCTCCTGGGAAAACCCTGCCATCAGTTACCGCCCAGATGGGCGACGACCTTTTCCCGGGCCACCTCGGTCTGCTCGCCCGTGTCCAGGTCGCGCACCGCGACGACGCCGCGCGCCATCTCGTCGCCGCCGACCAGCACAGCGATCCGCGCGCTCACCTTGTTCGCCTGCTTCATGCGCTTGCCCACATTGCCGCGGAACGCCAGATCGGCCTTCACGCCGGCACGCCGGAGCTGCTGGGTCAGCACCAGCGCCTCGGCCTCGCCGTCGGCACCCACCGGGATGACCGCGACAGGACGCTCCGGCGCCGGCGGCTCGTCGAGCAGCATGACCAGCCGTTCGATGCCGCAGCCCCAGCCGATGCCGGCGGTCGACGGTCCGCCCATATACTCGATCAGGTGGTCATAGCGACCGCCGCCGATGACGGCGCTCTGAGCGCCCAGCAGGGTCGTGGTGAACTCGAACGCGGTGTGGGTGTAATAGTCGAAGCCGCGCACCAGCCGGTCGTTGACCGTGTAGGTCTGGCCCAGTGCGTCGAGCCCGTCCTTCACCTTCTGGAAGAAATCCTTCGACACCTGGTTGAGGTAGTCACCCATCTGCGGCGCATCCGCGATGATCCTGCGGTCGCCCTCGTCCTTGGAATCGAGGATGCGCAGCGGGTTGCGCTTGAGCCGCATGCGGCTGTCTTCGCTGAGGTTCGCCTCGTGGCCCGAGAAATATCCAACCAGCACGTCGCGGTAGGCGGTGCGGCTTTCGGTGTCGCCCAGCGTGTTCAGCTCCAGCGTCACCTTCTGGCGCACGCCGAGGACTTCAAGAAGGTGAGCGCCCAGCGCGATCACCTCGATGTCGGCCTGGGGCTCCGGGACGCCCAGCACCTCGATGTCGAGCTGGTGGAACTGGCGCAGCCGGCCTTTCTGCGGGCGCTCGTGGCGGAACATGGGACCGTAGGCATAGAACTTCAGCGGCAGGTGCTGCGCCAGGCCGCCCGAGATGAAGGCGCGGGCGATGCCGGCGGTCGGCTCGGGCCGCAGCGACAGGCTGTCGCCGCCCCGGTCCTGGAAGGTGTACATCTCCTTGGTGACCACATCGGTGGTCTCGCCCAGCGAGCGGTCGAACACCTCCGTGAACTCGAAGATCGGCGTGTCGATCTGGCCATAGCCATAGCGTTCGGCCAGGTCGCGGAACGTGGCGATGACGTGCTGGTGCTTGCGCGCCTCGTCAGGCAACAGGTCATGGGTCCCGCGGACGGGTTGCAGCTTTGCCACTTCGGGGGCTCCGGTAAGGTTGGCTAGGAGGCCTCGGCGAGGGCCGCGGCGGCGCGCTCGATCTTGAGCTGGGCCGCCTTCTTCTCGACCAGGCCGACGATATGCTCGACCATGTTCTCGTCGTCGATCTTGTGGTCGGTGACGCCCGACAGATAGATCATGTGGTTGCCGTTGCCGCCGCCGGTCAAACCGATATCGGTCTCGCGGGCCTCGCCCGGGCCGTTGACGACGCAGCCGATGATCGACAGGGTCATGTGCGTGTCGATATGGGCAAGCCGCTTCTCGAGCGTCTCGACGGTCTTGATCACCTGGAACGCCTGGCGCGCGCAGGAAGGGCATGAGATGATCGACACGCCGCGGTGGCGCAGGCCCAGGCTCTTCAGAATCTCGAAGCCGACCTTGACCTCCTCGACCGGCTCGGCCGAGAGCGAGACGCGGATGGTGTCGCCGATGCCGGCCCACAGAAGCATGCCCATGCCGACGGACGACTTGACGGTGCCCGTCATCAGGCCGCCGGCCTCGGTGATGCCGAGATGCAGCGGATAGTCGCAGGCCTCGGCCAGGCCCTGGTAGGCGGCGACGGCGAGAAATACATCCGACGCCTTGACCGAGATCTTGAACTCGCGGAAGTCGGCGTCCTCCAGAACCTTGGCGTGGTTCAGGGCGCTTTCCACCATTGCCTCGGGACACGGCTCGCCATAGCGCTCCAGGAGCTCCCGTTCCAGCGAGCCGGCGTTGACGCCGATGCGCATGGAGCAGTTGTGGTCCTTGGCGGCCCTGACCACTTCCCGGACCCGGTCCATGGAACCGATGTTGCCCGGATTGATGCGCAGGCACGACGCGCCCGCTTCGGCAGCCTCGATGGCGCGCTTGTAGTGGAAATGGATGTCCGCGACGATCGGGACGTTCACTTCCTTGATGATGTGCCTGAGCGCCGCCGTCGATTCCTCGTCGGGGCAGGAGATGCGCACGATGTCGGCACCGGCCTTTTCCAGGCCAAGCACCTGCTCGATGGTGCCCTTGATGTCGGTGGTGCGGGTGTTGGTCATCGACTGGACGGCGATGGGCGCGTCGCCGCCGATCGGCACGTTGCCGACGTGAATCTGGCGCGACTTGCGGCGTTCGATGTGTCTGTAGGCGCGGACGGTCATGTTGATCAGCGATCCCGTGGCAGTTGGCGGGGCTTATACCCCAAGCCCCCCATGTTGTCAGCCTGACAGTTGGGACGATCCCGGTAGAAGTCTACTGTTCCCGGGTGATCGTCGACAACTGGCCCTGGTAGGTCGCCGGCGCCTCTGCCTTGCCGAAGGAGGGGTCCTGCGACAACTCCCAGGCGACGCAAATGCCGAGCGCGAGCAGCGCGGCGACGATCAACAGCGACAGCTTGGGCATGGCGTTTTCCTGCGCCGCGCTCCACATGCCGCCGCGATGGCGCGGGTTCTCGTAGGCGTGCTTCACCTGGGCAACGACGGCGGGAATGTCGATGCCGAGCGCGGAGCCGCCGAGGAACTCGGCATAGGACCGCAGGAAGCCGATGGCGTAGGTCGCGGGCAGTTCCTTGATCTCGCCGTACTCCAGCGCCTCGACGTAGTCGGCCCGGAATTTCAGCACGTCGGCCACGTCTTCGATGGTCAGGCCGCGCGCCTCGCGGCTGCGGCGCAGGCGCTCGCCCAACTCGACCGCCGCGTCCATGGCGCCGGGCGTGCGGCCCTTGATGGAGACCACATTGCTGCGGGGTAGTCGAACAGCCGGCAGGGCGTCGCCGTTCTCATCGATGATCAGGAGCCCCCGCCCCGACTCTTCGACCTCGATTTCCGGCTCTGCCCCAGCTTTCGAGGCGAACCGTTTCAGATTGAGCACCGAGCGTGTATCCACTTGTTCGCGCTGTTTCCGGGAAATCACAGTCAAGAAGATTCGTTGGGCCAAAGGGTATCGAGTCCCGTAAGGGGATTCAACGACCTAGGTGCAGGAACTTACAATTCCACGCCATGATCGCGCGCGAAGTTGGTCAACTTGCTGCGCAAGCTGTGATCGGGCAGTTGCAGCAGGGTCAGCAGGTAGGCGCGCAGCTTGCCGGCGTCGAGGCTGCGGATCATTTCCTTGACCGGACCGACGGACGCCGGGGTCATCGACAGGTTGCGCAGACCCAGCCCGATCAGCGCCATGGCCTCGACCGGCTTGCCGGCCGCCTCGCCGCAGAGCGAGACGCTGACGCCGCCTTCGGTCAGCTTGTTGATGATCATGGCGAGGAACGACAGCGCCCCTGGCGACAGCAGGTCGTAGCGGTCGGTCAGCATGGAATTGCCCCGGTCGGCGGCGAACAGGTACTGCATCAGGTCGTTGCTGCCGATGGACACGAAATCCACATGCGGAATCAGCGCATCGAGCTGCCAGGCGAGAGCCGGCACCTCAAGCATGGTGCCGACCAACAGCCGCGACGGCGGCGTGTGCTTGAGCCGACGATGACGGCCCATTTCCCGGTCCAGGATCGATCGGGCGGCGAGGAATTCGGATACGTCGCTGACCAGCGGGAACATCACCCGCAGCTCGCGTCCTGCCGTGGCGGCGAGCAGCGCGCGCAACTGGTATCGCAGCAGCGCCGGCCGGTCGAGGCCCATGCGAATCGCGCGCCAGCCCAGTGCCGGGTTCTCCTCCTTCGGCCGCTCCAGGAACGGCACGACCTTGTCGCTGCCGATGTCGAGGGTGCGGAAGATCACTGGCTTGTCGCCGGCCGCGTCCAGCACCCGGCTGTACAACTCGCGCTGCGCGTCATGGCGCGGGAAGGTCGAGCCGACCATGAACTGAAATTCGGTGCGGAACAGGCCGATGCCGTGGGCGCCGGTGTCGTCGAGATGCGGCAGGTCGACCAGCAGGCCGGCATTGATGTGCAGGCCCATTTCGACGCCGTCTTTGGTGATCGCCGGCAGGTCGCGGTGCTGGGCGTAGGCGGCGCGGCGCTGCTCTCGCACCGCGATCGCCTCCTCATAGACGTCGATGACGTCCTGGGTCGGCAGCAGGAACACCTGCTCGGTCATGGCGTCGATGATGATCTGGTCGCCCGGATCGACGAGGCCGACGATGCCTTCGATCTGGCCGATCACGGGAATGCCCAGCGCCTTGGCGATGATCGCCACATGCGAGCTGGGCGTACCCTCGGCCAGGATCAGGCCGCGCAGCTTGGATCGGTCGTAGTCGAGCAGCTCGGTCGGACCCAGGTTGCGCGCGACGACGATGGTCTGGTCGTACAGTTCGGCAACCACGCCCTGTTCAAGGCCCATCAGGTGGCGGATCAGCCGGTTGGCCAGGTCGTCCAGGTCGGACAGCCGCTCGCGCAGGTAAAGGTCGGTGATCTTGGCCATGCGGACCCGGTTGTCCACCTGGACGCGCTGGACAGCCGCCTCGGCGGTCAGGCCGCCGCGGATGGCGTCGCGGATCTTCTCGATCCAGCCGCGGTCATTGGCGAACATGCGGTAGGTCTCGAGCACGTCGAAATGATCGCCCTCGATGCCGAGATCCGACGTCTCCAGCAGGTTGTCGAGCGACGAACGCAGGCTGCGCAGCGCCTCGTCGAGCCGCTCGTGCTCGACGGTTTCATCCTCGGCGATCAGGTGGGTGACCTGAACACGAGGCTCGTGGAGAACCACCTGGCCGATGGCGATGCCCTCGGCCAGCGCGATGCCGTCGATCTTCGGCGGATGACCCTGGGCGAAGGTGCCTTCGTGGACTTCGCTGGGATCGATCAGTTCGCCAGAGCCGACCAGCTCGGCCAGCACCATGGCGACGGTCTGCAGCGCCTCGGTTTCTTCCTCGGTGTAGAGGCGCTGGGTGACATTCTGCACCGCGAGCACGCCGAGCACGCGGCCGGCGCGGATGACCGGCACACCCATCAGTGAATGGTAGATGTCCTCGCCCGTCTCCGGCCGGTAGGCGAAATTCGCGTGGGACTGGGCATCGGCCAGGTTGAGCGGCGCGCCGCGCGCAGCGATCTCGCCGATCAGGCCTTCGCCGACACGCAAATTGGTCTTGTGGACGGCTTCCGGGTTCAGGCCGACCGTGGCGAACAGCTCCAGGATATCGCCGGCGCGCACCAGGTAGATGGAGCACACCTCGGCGACCATGTTGTTGGCGATCACCCGCACCATCTGGTCCAGCTTCTGCTGCGGCGGCTGCGGCGAGGCCATGACCTCGCGCATGCGCCTCAGCAGCAGTCTGGGGCCAGCGGGATTGAGCGGCGATACGGGCATAACTACCTGCCCGCCAGCGCGGCAGCGGCCTGCTCGACGAGTTCGGCGATGATGTCGGCCGTAGGCTGCTCTGCGCTGACCATGCCGACGCTCTGACCCGCCATCAGCGAGCCGGTCTCCACATCGCCGTCGATAACGGCGCGGCGCAGCGCGCCCGCCCAGTAATGCTCGATCTCGAGCTGGGCCGCCTGCTGGTCAAGTTCGCCGGCCTGAAAGCGCTCGATGACCGAGCGCTGCGTCTCCATGAATTCCTCGGTCGCCGCGTTGGCCAGCGCCCGCACCGGGATCACCGGGAAGCGCTTGTCGAGCTGGACCGACGGCATGGCGTCACGGGCATTGGCGCGGATGAACGCCTTCTTGAACGCCGGATGGGCGACGCACTCGGTCGCGCAGACGAACCGGGTGCCGAGCTGCACGCCGCTGGCGCCCATTTCCAGGTACATCGCCATGGCCTCGCCGCGGCCGATGCCGCCGGCGACGAACACCGGCACGTCGCGGATATGCGGCAGGATCTCCTGGGCGAGGACGGCCGTGCTGACCGGCCCGATATGGCCGCCGGCCTCGCTGCCCTCGATGACCAGCGCATCGACGCCGCTGCGCACCAGCTTCTTGGCCATCACCAGCGCCGGGGCGAAGCAGATGAGCTTGGCGCCGTAGGACTTCACGGCGTCAATGGCCTTGCCCGGCGGGACGCCGCCCGCAAGCACCACGTGCCCGACATTTTCTTGGCGGCAGATCCCGATGAGATCCTCCAGCGCCGGATGCATCGTGATCAGGTTCACACCGAACGGCTTGCCGGTCAAAGCGCGGGTTTCGCGTATCTCCCGCTCGAGAAGATCAGGTGTCATCGAACCACAGGCGATGACGCCGAAGCCGCCCGCGTTGGAGATGGCCGATACGAGGTGGCGCTCGGACACCCACGTCATCGCACCGCCGAGAATGGCATGCGACGTGCCGAGGAATTCACACCCCCGGCGCCACAACTCGTCGAGACGTGCCCTTCCCCGCGTGTCGGTCATGCCATCAGGTCGCGTCGAGCTGATAGGCGGAATGGAGCGCGCGCAGGGCCAGTTCGGTGTACTTCGAGGCGATCAGCACGCTGATCTTGATCTCCGAGGTGGAGATCACCTGGATGTTGATGCCCTCTTTCGCGAGCGCCGCGAACATGCGGCTGGCGATGCCTGCATGGCTGCGCATGCCGACGCCGATGACCGACACCTTCACGACGTCACTGTCGGTGCTGACCGCCGCGTAGCCGAGCTGGTCCTTCAGATCCTCGATGACCTTGACCGAACGCGCCAGGTCGGCGCGCGGCACCGTGAAGGTCAGGTCGGTGGTCTGGCCGTCGGCCGCCACGTTCTGGACGATCATGTCGACGTTGATGCTTGCTTCCGCCAGCGGACCGAAGATCGACGCCGACACGCCGGGCCGGTCGGCCACGCCCTGCACGGTGATCTTCGCTTCGTCGCTGGTGTAGGCAATGCCGCTGATATCTGCTTGTTCCACGATCTGATCCTCGTCGACAACCATCGTGCCGGGTTCATCCGAAAAGCTGGAGCATACATGCACCGGCACCTTGTAACGCATGGCGAGCTCGACCGAGCGGGTCTGCAAGACCTTGGCGCCCAGCGAGGCCATCTCCAGCATTTCTTCGTAAGTGATTTTATCGAGCTTGCGGGCCTTCGCAACGATGCGGGGATCGGTGGTGTAGACACCGTCCACGTCGGTGTAGATGTCGCAGCGGTCCGCCTTCAGCGCCGCCGCGAACGCCACCGCCGTGGTGTCCGAACCGCCGCGGCCCAGGGTCGTGACACGGCCGTCCTCGGCCAGGCCCTGGAAACCGGCGATGACGGCGACCTGGCCGGCTTCGAGGCGCTTTTCCAGCTCCGTGGTATCGATATCGAGGATACGGGCGGAACCGTGCGCCGAGGTGGTCCTGACCGGCACCTGCCAACCCAGCCACGAGCGGGCGTCGACGCCCATGTTCTGCAGGGTCAGCGCCAGCAGGCCGCTGGTCACCTGCTCGCCGGTCGCCACGACGGAGTCGTATTCACGGGCGTCGTAGAGCTTGGAGGATTCCGATACCCACGCCACCAGCTGGTTGGTCACACCCGACATGGCCGACACCACGACCACAACCTGGTCACCGGCGTCCACCGCGCGCTTGACCTTGGTCGCCACGTTACGGATCCGGTCAAGATCCGCCACCGACGTTCCACCGAATTTCTTGACGATCCGCGCCATCGTTCCCCGCGCCAGAGTGTGCGTTAATCTTGGGGGCCGACGTACCGCTTTACAGGAATGTCGCTTGCCCTCACAAAAGCGGCCCTTACATACTCGGTCACCAACGGCAGCGCAAGCAGCGCAGGGAGGCGGAATCCTTGGCCGACAGCAATCTATCCAGCATCGACGCCGAGGAGGTCGCCCGCTTCGAGGCGATGGCAGAATCCTGGTGGGACACGGCCGGCCCGTTCAAGCCGCTGCACCGGTTCAACCCGGCCAGGCTGAGCTTCGTCCGCGACCGGGCGGTCGCACATTGGGCGCGCGACCCTGCGACCCTCCGGCCGCTCGACGGCCTCGCCGTGGTCGACATCGGCTGCGGCGGCGGGCTGATCAGCGAACCGCTGGCCCGCATGGGCGCCGCCGTCACCGGCATCGATCCGTCGCCCAAGAACATCGGCACCGCCCGCGTCCACGCCGCCCAGAGCGGCCTCGACATCGACTACCGGGCGATGACGGCCGAGGATCTGGCCGCGTCCGGCGCCCGCTTCGACCTGGTGATGAATCTCGAGGTAGTCGAGCATGTCGCCGACGTGGACGGCTTCCTCGCCGCTTCCGGGACCTTGCTGAAGCCCGGCGGCTTGATGATCTGCGCCACCCTGAACCGCACGCTGAAGAGTCTGGCCATGGCCAAGATCGGCGCCGAATACGTGCTGCGCTGGCTGCCGCGCGGCACCCACGACTGGAAGAAGTTCCTGACGCCGGCCGAGCTGTCCCGCTCGATCCGCCGCGCCGGCCTGTCGGTCACCGCGCTACAGGGCGTCAGCTACAAGCCGCTCAAGGACGAGTGGGTCCTGACCGGCGATACGGGCGTGAACTACATGGTGGTGGCGGTCAAGCCGGCGAGCTAGGCGTCGCTGCGGGGCAGCCACGGGATGGCGACCACGTCGATTCCCTCGTCCTTCAATTCCTCGGCCTCGTCGGGGGTCGCTTCGCCGTAGATGCCGCGGTCGTCGGCCTCGCCATAGTGGATCTTGCGCGCCTCGTCGGCGAACTCGGCGCCCACATAATCGCAATTGTCCTCCACCTTGCGGCGGATCTCCATCAGCATGCGGCGGACCTCGGCGGCCATCTGCGCCTTGTCGAGGGGACCGGAATCGCGGCGAATGGCGATGTTCGGCGCCATGATCGCCTTGCCGACGTCGGCGCTGGAACATAGCGGGCACATGATGACGCCGGCATCGGCCTGGTCGTCATAGGCGGCGCTGTCGGCGAACCATCCCTCGAACTGGTGGTCGCATCCGCGGCATTTGAGTTCGTACTTGATCATCGGTCTTCGTCAGGCTCGTCGTTCTCACCCAACATGTTGGTGAAAACGCGTGAGTTCAATGATTTGTTGCAGGTCGGCCCGGCAAGCCGGTAGTGATTGGCCCGTCATGAGCACCGGGAATCACCATAAGCCGACCAGCCCCAGTCCCTGGGTCGTCGAACACGCCGCGCGCATCGCGCCGGGCGCCGACGTGCTCGACCTCGCCTGTGGGCCAGGCCGGCATACCCGGTTCCTGCTGGAGCGCGGCTACAGGGTGATGGCAGTGGACCTCAACATCTCGGGCCTCGACGACCTGTCCGGTCATCCGGGACTGGCGGTGCTGGAGGCGGACCTGGAGAACGGTCCCTGGCCGCTGGGCAATGCCCGGTTCGGCGGCGTGATCGTGACCAACTATCTGTGGCGGCTGCTGTTCCCGCGCATCCGCGACGCGGTCGCGCCGGGCGGCGTGCTGATCTACGAGACCTTCGCGATCGGCAACGAACAATACGGCAAGCCCAGCAACCCGGACTTCCTGCTGCGCGAGAACGAATTGATGGACTGGTTCGGCGACTGGCAGGTGATCGGCTTCGAGCACGCCTACACCGAAACCCACAAACCCGGGATCATCCAGCACATCTGCGCGGTGAAGCCGGGTTAACTACCTGCGGAACGCGCGGCTGGCATCCTGGCGGGTGTGAAGGACACGCAGGACTTCAACTTGCTCACGCTTCGGCCGGTAGTAGATGACATGGCTTTCGGCCTGGTACTTTCTCACGTTCCGTCTGACGTGGGCCTGCGCTACTCCGATCGAAGGATTTTCCGCAGTATTGGACAGATGCCGGTGGAGATCGCGCTGATATATGTCGGCTTGGGATACACCCCACCGCTCGGCAGTGTATTGGTAAATTTGCAGGAGGTCGGCCTCGGCAGCAGCTGTGAGGCGATACGCCCAACTCACCGTTTCTGCATCTCGCGCTTTGCTATTTCGCCGATCTCGATGGCATTCAGCTCAGAGAACCGGCCAGCGTCGGCATCAGCGATTCCGACATCGATCTCACGACGAAGTTCCTCCAGCGCTGCCTCTTCGCGCTGCAGAGCCTCGATAGCGGCCTTATAGACAGCTTCATCGGACGGATACTCGCCCGACCGCACCTTGGCCTCGACGTAGGCTTTCACTTTCGCATTCATGCCCTCATCTCCTCCGGAAGAGCATATCACGAAACCGGCGTGTAATCCCGGTCGTGGCCCAGCGACGGCACCCGGCCGCGCGCCTCGGCGACCTTTGCCGTGTCGATGCGGGCGGTGACGATGCCGACCTGCTCGCCGCCGTCGGCGATGATCTCGCCCCACGGGTCGATGATCAGCGAGTGACCGAAAGTCTGGCGGCCGTTCTGGTGGGTGCCGGTCTGGGCGGCGGCGAATACGAAGCAGCCGGTCTCGATGGCGCGGGCGCGCAGCAGCACGTGCCAGTGCGCCTGGCCGGTCACCCGGGTGAAGGCCGCCGGCACGCAGATGAAGTCGGCGCCCGCCTTGGCCAGCGCCCGGTACAGGTGCGGGAAGCGCAGGTCGTAGCAGATGGTCAGGCCCAGCTTGCCCCAGGGCAGACCGGCCAGCACGGCGCGCTCGCCTGGCTGGTAGTTCTTCGATTCCCGGTAAGTCTCGCCGCCCGGCAGGTCCACGTCGAACATGTGGATCTTGTCGTAGGTCGCCTTGATGGTGCCCGACGGATCGATCAGGAACGACCGGTTGGCGATCTTGGTGTCAGACAGCCTGATCGGCAGCGACCCCGTATGAAGCCAGATGTCAAGTTCGTTGGCCAAGGCCCTGAAAGTCTTCAAGGCTTCATCCTCGTCCTGCGGCCTGACCTGCTCGAAGATCAGGTTGGAGCGGGTCTCCATCAGCGAGACCGTCTCCGGCAGCATCACCAGGTCCGCGCCGCCGCGCCGGGCTTCGCGAATCATCTCGCTGACGATCGCGACGTTCGGAGCGACCTGATTGCCCGAATTGGTCTGCACCAGGGCGAGATTGAACGGCGCGCCCATCAGGCGGCTAGCAACTTGTCGAGCTCGCCGCGCGCGTCGAGTTCATGCAGGTCGTCGCAGCCGCCCACATGCCGGCCGTTGATGAAAATCTGCGGCACCGTGTAGCGGCCGCCCGACTTCTCC
>CAMBYA010000042.1 GCA_945872035.1 Rhizobium sp. Q54 | reverse complement strand
AATGTTTTTCACCGTGGAAGAAGCTGTCCTCCTCGTCCGGGTCGCCCATGGCCGCGCGGCTCACGCACAGCCTGGTGCCCTTCAGCGCCTCGGCGGCGTCCCGGTCCTCGACGCCGTCGAGCCGGGCCACCACGCCGTCCTTCACCGTCCTGATGCCCTTCAGCCGGAAGACCCTGCCGCCCGGATCGCCGGTCAGCGGTCCATAGGCGGCGATGGCCTCGGGCGTCTCGGTGAAGGTCTTCACCTTCACCTCGCCGCGCACCCCGTGCGCGCCGGCGATGGCCCCCAGGACGACCAGACCCTCGGCCTGGCCGGCCAAGGCTTACTCCGACGCTTCGGCGGCGGCTTCGGCCGGGGCTTCCGCGGCCTTGGCGGCGGCGGCAGCGGCGGCTTCGGCGGCGGCGGCGTTGGCGCGGATGCGCTCCTGCGCCTTCGCCTTCGGCTTGCCCTGGATCGGGTTGTTGCGCTGCGCCGGCGCGGCGATCAGCTCGGCCGAGACCAGGAACTTGGCGACCCGGTCGGTGGGCTGCGCGCCCTGCTTCAGCCAGTACTGCATGCGCTCGCTGTCGAACTTCAGGCGCTGCTCGCTGTCCTTCGGCAGCAGCGGGTTGAAGCTGCCGAGGCGCTCGATGAAGCCGCCGTCACGCGCCGCGCGGCTGTCGGCCACCACGATGCGGTAATAGGGACGCTTCTTCGCGCCGCCGCGCGCCAGTCTGATCTTCAGTGCCATTTTCGCTCCTTGTTCTTGGTCTTATGGTTCGTGGTTAGCGGGGCAGCAGGCCGTCGAAACCCGGCGGCAGCTGGGGCATGCCCTTGCCGCCCTTGCCCATCTTCTTCATCATTTCGGCCATCTGCTGATGCTGTTTCAGCAGCTTGTTGACCTCCTGCACCGAGGTGCCGGATCCCGCCGCGATGCGCTTCTTGCGCGAGGCGGCGATGATTTTCGTGTGCTCGCGCTCCTTCGGCGTCATCGAGTTGATGATCGCGTCCTGGCGCACCAGCATGCTCTCGTCGATGTTGGCGCCGGCCAGCGCCTTCTTCAGCTTGCCGACACCCGGCAGCAGGCCGAGAATGCCCGACATGCCGCCCATCTTGCGCATCTGCGCGAGCTGCTTCTGGTAGTCGACGAGGGTGAACTGGCCCTTGCGCAGGCGCTTGACCATCGCCTCCGCGTCCTGCTCGCTGACCATCTCCTGGGCCTTTTCGACCAGGGAGACCACGTCGCCCATGCCCAGGATGCGCGAGGCGACGCGCGAGGGATGGAAATTGTCGAGCTCGTCCAGCTTCTCGCCGGTGCCCACCAGCTTGATCGGCCGGCCGGTGACGGCGCGCATCGACAGCGCCGCGCCGCCGCGGCCATCGCCGTCCATGCGGGTCAGCACGATGCCGGTCACGTTGAGCCGGTCGTTGAACTGCCTGGCGACGTTGACCGCGTCCTGGCCGGTCAGCGCGTCGGCGACCAGCAGGATTTCGGTCGGCATGGTGGAGAACTTCACCGAGTCCAGCTCGGTCATCAGGCCTTCGTCCACGTGCAGGCGGCCTGCCGTGTCGAGCATCACCACGTCATAGCCGCCGAGACGGGCGGCTTCCATGGCCCGCTTGGCGATATCCAGCGGCATCTGGCCCGGGATGATCGGCAGGGTCGGCACGTTGATCTGGGTGCCGAGGATCTTCAGCTGCTCCTGGGCGGCCGGGCGGCGCGTGTCGAGCGAGGCCATCAGCACCCGCTTGCGGTCGCGGCCGGCCAGCCGCTTGGCGATCTTGGCGGTCGACGTGGTCTTGCCCGAGCCCTGCAGGCCGACCATCATGATGGCGACCGGCGGCACGGCGTTGAGATTGATGTCCTCGGAGTCGCCGCCCAGCATGGCGACCAGTTCGTCGTTGACGATCTTGACGACCATCTGGCCGGGGGTGACCGAGCGCAGCACTTCCTGGCCGACGGCGCGCTCGCGCACCTTCTCGACGAAGTCCTTGACCACCGACAGCGCCACGTCGGCCTCGAGCAGCGCCACGCGCACCTCGCGCATGGCCGCGCCCACGTCGGATTCATTCAGAACCCCGCGGCCCCGCAGCTTGTCGAAGATGTCGCCTAACCGGCCTGACAGCGTCTCGAACATTTTCCAAACACCAAAGCCACCCGCGGGCGAACCTTCGCTGACGGGTGGGTATCCTCGGACACGAAAACACAGCGCTTTCGTTGAAGCGCGCGGAACCTAGGCGCGACGGGGCGGAGAGTCAAGGGATGTGGTCGGGTTCCCTCGGCAACCTAGACCACCACACCGCTGCCAGCACCACCAGCGCCAGCATGAATGTCCCCAAGGCCAGCTCGTGCACCGCACCGGAAAGGCGGAAAACCCAAACTCCCACCAGAAGTGTCGGCGCGGTAAGGAGAGCCATTAGTAAAAGGAACCACTTCTGACGCGTGGGCATCAATCTCCCCAATCCTGGATATGCAGACGATTGTTATCGAGGATTATCGAAACACTCCGCTCATCATTATCCCAGTTATGAAAAAGATGGCACTCGTGCGCATGCCGCTTATCAACCAGCCGCGCGTCTATGGTGAGGCATCGCTTGTGCAACTCTGCAGCGTCACGCGAGTCAATGTCGTAGTACCAGTCCGCAGTGTAATCCTGGAAGGCCCAGTAGCTGAACTCTCTCAGTTCCGAAGCCGACCCATATTGTCGGCCCAGGTGTTGCTTCTGAAGGTTTGCGGGCTTAGCGAGCACAAGATCGGTCGTCGTGTGGAGGAACAACGGAACATACAGGCTACACCCAAGTAGCAGGAAACCCGGAATGCCAGCCTTCCCCCGGGGCACAACGCGCCACCGCCGGAGAACAAGATACAGGATACCAGCAAGGATCGCCGCGACCGGCGCCAACAGGACAACCCCCGGCATCACCGTTCCAGTATAACTCATAGCCCGAAGCTAGCACCGAAACGAACTCGACGATGCAAGATTGAACCAGGTTGGGTTTCGGTGACGCTGTACAAGCCAGCCAGAGGCGATATCCACCCCCCTCAGTCGCTGCCGAGGCCCTTGCTGGCGGCCGACAGGTTCTTCAGCGTCGCCGCGTCGGCGGCATCGAATGTCGCGTGGGCGGTGGCCGCGACCGTGCCGTCAGGGGAAATCGTCACGGCCAGCCAGGGGAAGCCGGCTTCCGGCGGCTCGTAGACGGCGATGATCGGCTGGGTGCTCATGGGTGTCGCTCCTTGCCCGGGCAGGCGGATCGCCGCGCCCGGATGGGTCATGGTCGGTCGGCCCGGCCGCAGCGCAGCGCATCGCCGCCGGTCAAAGCTCAAACGCTGGGACCGCGGTAAAGGTTCAACAACATGGGCTGGATGAACCGGTAGCCGTCATCGCACCCGCCGGCCGCGAACAGCGCGGCGGCGGTGCCCTCCAGCGCCGCCTGCGCCTGGGTTCGGACCTGGGTCTCGTCGTGGAACGGCCGCATGACCGGAAAACAGGTGCCGTCCATCGACGGCTCGACGACGCAGAGGAAGCCGTCCGGCTTCAGCACCCGCGCCGCCTATCGTCTCGCACCGCCAGGTCGCCGGCGTAGCCGGTTTCGCACGGCTTCTCTAACCGGCGGACGACGTGGAGATCACCGGCGTTCCCTCCAGCGTCCGCTGCACCGGGCAGCGCGCCGCGACCTCGATCAGCCGTTCGCGCTGTTCCTGCGTGAGCGCATCGCCCGTGATCCGGATCTGCTTCGTGAAGTGATCGACCTTGGCCGACTTGCCCTCGACCGCGCCCTTTGAGTGGGAAAGTGTCACCTCGACCCGCTCCAGCGGCCAGTCCTGCTGGCGCGCATACCAGCGAATTGTCATCGCCGTGCATTCTCCGAGCGCCGCCAGCAGCAGGTCGTAGGGCGCGGGACCGAGGTCGGCGCCTCCCATGGCGACCGGTTCGTCGCCGGTCAGGCTGTGTCCGGAGACGTCGATCCGGACGGAGAACGGGCTGTCGCCGGTCTCAATGACATGCGCCGTGGTTGACTCGCTCAACGGGTGTCTCCTCGATCATGGGACGCGATGACAGCAGGAGACGCCGTCCGGCGCCTTGACCGAGCGCAAACTCCCTCCGAAAGCCGCGTGGATGGCTGGTTTAGCCCGCCAGGTACTTGTCCAGCATCATGTGATAGTGGCGGATGCGGATTTCCTGGTAGTTGGCCAGCGTCACGCCTTGCTTGCCGAGCAGGCGTTTTCCACCGGCCTTCATGCCGCGGTGGACCAGCGGCATGTTGGCGGTGTCCTGCTCGAAGATGGCGCAGATGCCGCCCAACTCGGGCGCCTTGAACCAGCTGTCGTCGATGCCCAGCTTGGTCAGCGGCGCGGGCGGCGGGCGCTCGCCGTCCTGCGGGAACGCATAGAGCAGCATCACGTCCATGATCGCGGTATCCGGGTCGTCGCCATTGGGCCGGAACCGGAACATCACCGGCACGCCGCCGCCGCCGCAGGGCATGAAATTGGGGAACAGCTGGTACATGGTGGTATCCAGCACCTCGCTGACCGACAGGCCGGAGTGATCGACCCCGGTGGTCGCCGTCAGGTTGCCGCGCATCACCGACGCCATGACGGCGCGGGCGTTCTGGCCGGGCGCCACCTCGACCTGGGGCAGCGCGAAATTCTCGTCGGCGCCGGGCCCGGGCGAGCCGGCCAGTTCCTTGATGAAGGTGTCGGCGATCTGCTGTTCGCTGAGCGGCGGCAGCAGCGGGCTCGCCACCGCCTGCGGCGTGATCATGCGGTTCACATGTTCGCCGAACACGTCGTACTGCGAGTTGACGTCGCCGATATAGGGCATGGTCTGCGGGTGGGTCGTCTCCACATGCAGCACCTCGATGAACGCCTCCTGCACGATCTTCCAGTTGCAGGGCATGACCTTCAGCACATGGGCGGCGATGTACCGGTCTTCCAGCGGCCAGCGCTCGAAGTGCGGCACCAGGTCGCCGAGATAGGCCTCCAGCGGCTCGGCCGCCGGATCCATGTTGATGAACACGAAGCCGCCCCAGGTCTGCGCCTTGACGGGCCGAAGACCGGACTCCTCTTCGTTCACGTGAGGGAAGTCCCATTTGGCCGGGATGTGCGCGAGGCTGCCGTCAAGGTTCCACGACCAGCCATGGAACGGGCAGGTCAGCCTGGCGGTCGAGACGACCGTGCCCTCGTCGCAGCCGCCGGGCCTGATCTGGGTGCCGCGGTGCAGGCACGAGTTGAAGAACGCCCGGATGACGCCGTCGTCGCCGCGCACGATCAGGATCGAATAGGTTCCGACCTCGTAGACCAGGCTGTCGCCCGAGTCGGGAATCTGTTCCTCGCGGCAGGCCATCTGCCAGATGCGCGGCCACAGAAGGTCCATTTCCCGGTCGTGCCACTCGCGCGAGAAATAGCGGGCCTTGTCGATGTCCGAAGTGCCCATGAAGGGCGCGTTTTCGGCGAACATGGCGGGCGGCGGCGCGTCGCCGTCGGCGGCGATGATCTCCTGGAAGGTCGGCCGAGGCCGCTGTTCCGAAATCGTCCCCTCGCTCATGCCCAGGCCTCCTGCTGACTGTCCGGTAGGAAACTACCTTAACTGTCTGCAGGAGGTAAGGGGGCGCTTACGGGTCCAGCATCGGGTCGCCAGGCGAGAACCGCGGTCTCTCCCGGGCAGCCCCTTGACAAGCCGCCGGTTCAGGGCTTCACCAGCATCTTGCCCACATTGCCGCCGGTGAACAGACTGCGGAGCGCGGCGGGGAACGAGTCGATGCCGTGCTCGATCTGTTCGGCTATCTTCAGTTTCCCCTCGGCAAGCCACTGGCCCAGATTGGCGTAGGCTTCGGGAAACTGCGCGGTGAAGTGCAGCACCGTGAAGCCTTCCATGCGCGCGTACCGCTCGGCCAGCTTCAGGTAGCTGCTCGGACCCTGTACGTTCTTCTGGTCGTTATACTGCGAGATCGCGCCGCAGATGACGACCCGGCCGCGTTCGCGGATGTTGTCGATGGCGATGGTCAGGATGTCGCCACCCACATTGTCGAAGAACACATCGATCCCGTCGGGCGCCAGCTCCTTCAGCCGCGCCGCGACATCCTCGCCCTTGTAGTCGATGCCCGCGTCAATCCCCAGGGTTTCGGTCAGGTAGGCAACCTTGGCGGCACCGCCGGCGATGCCGATGACCCGTGCGCCGGCGATCTTCGCCAGCTGGCACGCCATGCTTCCCACCGCGCCGGCCGCGCCCGAGACGAGGACGGTCTCGCCCGGCTTGACCTGGGCCACTTCCCGGATGCCGAAATAGGCGGTCACGCCCGTGGTCAGGCCCAGCACGCCGAGCCAGGCCGACGGCGGCACGGCCGGATCGACCTTCTGCAGCATGGCGGCCGGCAGCAGCGGATGGGTCTGGGCGCCCAGCGGGCCGGTGACCACATCGCCCACCGCCAGCCCGGGCGCGTTGGTCTCGATGACGCGGCCCACGCCGAGCGCGATCACCGGGGTGCCGACCGCGACCTTCTGGTGAAACCCCTCGGTGTCGTTGAGGCTGGTGCGGATGAACGCATCGATCGACAGGTAGTCTGTCTCGATCAGCACCTGGCCCTCGCCGGGCTCGCCCGCCGGTTGCTCCTCGATCCGGAAATGCTCGGGACCCACCAGCCCGGTAACGTGGCTGGCGAGGACGATCTTGCGGTTGGTGGGTCGGTTGGTCGAAGCAGCCATGTCGGTCTCCCCCTGTGAAACGATGCGCCCATTCCCCTGCGGAAGGCCACGCCGAAGCAGGTTCAATAAAATCATCGTCGATGAACTTATACGAGATAATTCGCCGACGGTTCGTGTGTTCCGGCACCGCCGCCATGATAGTCTCGACGACCGTCACAGCGCCGGCGTCCGTTATGCAGCATCTGAATACCCTGGTCGAGATCACCCGGCACCCGGCGAATGCCGCGAAGCCGCTGCGCGGGGCGCTTCGATATATGGCATGGAACGTGGCGCGGCGCCTGATCGACGCCCGGTTCGTGACCGAACTGCCCGGCGGGGCGCGCATCCTCTATTCGAACCGGGAGAACTACGCGACGCTGATCTACTGCAACGGCCTGTTCGATTTCGAGACCATGCTCTTTCTCCTGCACTATCTCGCCGCGGACGACCTGTTCGTGGATGTGGGCGCCAACATCGGCATGTATACGATCCTGGCGAGCGCCGCCGCCCGCGCGCGGTCCCTTGCGATCGAGCCGGTCCCCGTCACCTTTGCCGACCTCGCCGCCAACATCCGCCTCAACAATATCGAGGACCGCGTGGAGGCCCAGAACCTGGGCGTCGGCGACCGGTCCGGCATGTTGCGTTTCACCGCGGACAAGGGCGGAATGAACCACATTCTGCCAGTCCACGGCGACGGCGGCGGGATCGAGCTTCCCGTCGTCACCATCGACAGCCTGCTGGCGGGACGTGATTGCACAATGATGAAGATGGACATCGAAGGGTATGAGCTCGCGGCCCTTCGCGGCGCGTCCGCCACCCTGGCCAACCCGTCCCTGAAGGCGCTGATCGTCGAGATGAATGGTTCCGGGCTGCGGTACGGCATTCCCGACAGCGAGGTGCATGACCTCATCCTCGGATTCGGCTTCAGGCCGTGCCTCTATGATCCCGCGACCCGCGCGCTCAGGGAGGTGTCGGGCCTGCTGCCGCACGGGTTGAACGCCCTCTACATCCGCGATCCGGCCGCCGGGCCGAGGCTGGCCACGGGCCGGCGCGTGACGGTCGCCGGCAGAAGCTACTGAGCGGCTCACGCAGGCGTTGCCACCCGGACCGCGCGGGCCATATGCTCGCCTCATGACGACGCACTCTGGGTCACATCCCGCGACGGCACGCGGCCGCGACGAGAAGTTCCGGGCTCTCGCCGCGCTGGGCGCCGGCGATTTCGCGCATATCAACGGCTCGCTGGAGGAGCATTTCGTGGGTGTCCACGACATGCTGGTGGACTGGGGCGCGCGGCCGGTGCTGTGCGACGCCGGCCTGTTCCATGCCGCCTACGGCACCGTCCATTTCACCGACGCGATGCTGCCCCTGGACAAGCGGGCGCTGGTCGCCGGCATCATCGGCGCCGAGGCGGAAGCCATCGTCTACCGCTATTGCTCCTGCGACCGGGCGACGGTGTGGCCAAGGATCGGCGCCGCCGTGCCGCTGCCGTTCGAGGACCGGTTCACCGGCGAGACCATCCTTATGCCGCTGGACGAACTGAAGGAGTTCTGCGAACTCACCGCCGCCAACGAGCTGCAGATCGCCGCCGGCGAGCCCGGCTTCCGCGAGCAGCACCGGGCCGTGTTCACCAGCCTGTTCAGCCGCATGCGGCCCTGGCTCAGCGAGCCCGGCAACCGTTTCGCCGCATCGCTCTTCGATACTAGCGGCGAGGGCGGGATCGGAGCGTAGCGGTCTGCCGTTGCGGCAGGCGGCAGCCTTTCCCTATGCTCGCGCGATGGAGCCGGCTCGCCACAGCAATCCGTTCACCCCCTATGGCCCCTGGTCGACCATCGCGTTGGCCGGGGCGGTCATCATGGGATCGACCATCCTGGCGTGGAGCCTATTGCTGATGGTCAACGTCAAGCCGGATGGCGTGACGCCCGACAACGCCACGTTCGCCTACGGCATCCTGGCCAACCTCATCGGCATCGCCGCCGTCGCCAAGCTGGCCGATATAAGGGCGCCCGGCCGGACGGCGTCTTACCTGGCGCTGCGGCCGTTCGCGTCGGGCGCGGCCTGGTTCTGGATCGGCATCGCCGCGGCATTCTATGCCGTCGACTGGACCGTCGAGGTCGTCGTCCGGGAAGCCCTGGACTTTCCCGCGCCGCCCAACTGGCTCGATGACGCCGTGCTGGGGCCGCTGATGCTGCTGTCGATCATCCTCGTCGGCCCGGTTTTCGAGGAATTGATGTTCCGCGGGTTCGTCATGGAGGGACTGATGCCGACCCGGCTCGGCCAGTCCGGCGCCCTGGCGCTGTCGACACTGGCCTGGACCCTGCTGCACAGCGAATATGACGCGCTGTCCATGATGCTGGTGTTCGCCACCGGCCTCATCTTCGGACTGGCGCGGCTGGCGACGGGCTCGCTCTATCTGTCGATCCTGCTGCACATGGGCTGGAACGCCGCCTGGATCCTGCAGGAATACGCCTGACGGCCGCTCCCTTGCCACGTTCCGGCGGCGCCGGTAGGCTTTTCCCGCATGTCCGCGCATCCGCCCGAGCCGCAAGCGGTTTCCGCCGGTCCCCGCTTTGGCGGATGGCCGACCGTCGGCCTGTCGGCGCTGGTCCTGTGCGGGGTGGTGGTGGCCCAGCTCGCCGGCGCGGTACTGTTCAGCCTGTTCACCGACTTCAGCGTCGCCGACCTGTTCCGCGCCGAGGGCGGGCTGGGCGTCGCGGACGGCACCGACATCCTGATGGCACTCTACTGGCTGGGCGCCGTCACCGGCATCGTGCTGATGGCCCGCATGGCCGGCCGCTGCGGCGAGAGCCTCGCCGTCTATGTGGACCTGCGGCCGGTGCGGCACCTGGCGCTGCTGCCCTGGACCCTCGCCCTCGCCGCCTATTTCGCGCTGTTCGTGGTGCTGCCCGAGCGGGCGATGGCCCATGAAGGAACCGGCGCGGGACTGCACGCGGGCGGCACCTTCCTGTTCTTCGTCACCGCCGTGACCATCGCCCCGGTGTTCGAGGAGATGCTGTTCCGCGGCTTCATCTTCGCGGGGCTCGCCCGTTCAAGGCTCGGCGTGGCGGGCGCCATCGTGCTGACCACCGCCATGTGGACCGTCGTCCACCAGCATTTCACCGTCGAATGGTTCAACGAGCTCTACGGCCTCGCCGTGCTGTTCGGCGCCGGCGTGATCTTCGCGCTGGCCCGGGTGCGCACAGGATCGTTGACCACGTCGATCGCCCTGCACGCGATCTGGAACGCCACGCTGCTGCTGGTCGACGTGATGGTGTTCAAACGACTGTAACCCGCATTTCGCTTGAGTCGAAAAGGACGCGGCACATATAACCGCCCCATGAACGCACAGGGCACGGTACGCAACTTCGTGAAGATGCACGGGCTGGGCAACGATTTCGTTGTCTTCGACGCGCGCACGGAGCCGCTTGCCCTGACGCCGGAACAGGCGCGCTTCGTTGCCGACCGCCATCTGGGCGTCGGCTGCGACCAGATCATCACCATCCTGCCGTCGGACAGGGCCGACGCCTTCATGCGCATCCAGAACGCCGACGGCTCGGAAGTGTCGGCCTGCGGCAACGCCACCCGCTGCGTCGCCAGCCTGCTGATGGGCGAGAGCGGCAGCGACCGGGCGACCATCGAGACCAGGGCCGACCTGCTGCGCTGCGAGCTGGAGGCGGTGCAGGAGGAGCTGGTCACCGTCGACATGGGAGAGCCCCGCTTCGGCTGGCGCGAGATCCCGCTGGCGCGCGAAGCCGACACGCTCAGCATGGTGTTCGCCAAGGGTCCGCTGGAGGACCCGGCCTGCGTCAATGTCGGCAATCCGCACGTCGTGTTCTTCGTCGACGATGCCCGCAAGATCGACCTGGAAACCTGGGGGCCGCGCATCGAGACCGACCCCATGTTCCCCGAGCGGGTCAATGTCAGCATCGCGCAGGTGATTTCTACCGACGAGATCCGGCTGCGGGTGTGGGAGCGCGGCGTGGGCATCACCCAGGCCTGTGGCACCGCCGCCTGCGCCGCCGCCGTCGCCGCCATGCGGCGCGGCCTGACCGACCGCGAAATCATGGTCCGCCTCGACGGCGGGCCGCTGGAAATCTCGTGGGGCGACGACAACCGCATCCTGATGCGCGGGCCGGTGGCCACCAGCTTCAGCGGCCAGGTGATGCTGTGAGCGCGCCCGAGATCATCACTTTCGGCTGCCGGCTGAACACGCTGGAATCGGAAGTCATCCGCCGCAACGCCGTGGCCGCCGGCCTCGATGACGCGGTCATCGTCAACACCTGCGCCGTTACGGGCGAAGCCGTGCGCCAGGCCCGCCAGGCGATCCGCCGCGCCCGCCGCGACCGGCCCGAGGCGAAGATCATCGTCACCGGCTGCGCCGCCCAGACCGATCCCGCCGCCTTTGCCCTCATGCCCGAAGTGGACCGGGTGCTGGGCAACGAGGAAAAGCTTCGGCCGCAGGGTTTCGACTTCGGCATCGGCCAGACCGAGCGCGTCCAGGTCAACGACATCATGTCGGTGCGCGAGACCGCCGGCCATCTGGTCAACGGCATCGACGGACGCACCCGCGCCTTCGTGCAGGTCCAGAACGGCTGCGATCACCGCTGCACCTTCTGCATCATCCCCTTCGGCCGCGGCAATTCGCGCAGCGTGCCCATGGGCGCGGTGGTCGAGCAGGTGAAGCTGCTGGTCGACAGCGGCTACCAGGAAGTGGTGGTCACCGGCGTCGACATCACCTCCTATGGCGCCGACCTGCCCGGCGCGCCCGGCCTCGGCGACCTGTGCGCCAAGATCCTGAAGGCGGTGCCCGAGCTGCC
>CAMBYA010000041.1 GCA_945872035.1 Rhizobium sp. Q54 | reverse complement strand
CTCGGCCACCGCCGAGCCCGTCGCGCCCGCCGCGCCCGAGATCAGCACCACGTCGCCTTCCTTCACCTGACCCACTTCCTGCAGGCCGAAATAGGCGGTCAGCGTGGTGATCCCGAACACCGAGAACGCCCAGGTCAGCGGATAGTCGCGCGACACCGTCTGCAGCGGCATCAGGCCCGTGCCGTTCTTCAGCACCGCATAGTCCTGCCACGGCATCATGCCGTTGACGATGTCGCCTTCCTTGAACGCCGGATCGTTCGACTTGATCACCTGGCCCAGTCCGGACCCGAACATCGGCGCGCCGATCTTCACCGGATCCATGTAGCCCGGGCCCTCGTTCAGCCAGCCGCGCTGGGTCGGATCGAACGACAGGTACAGGGTCTTCACCAGGATTTCACCCGGCCCCGGATCGGCAACGCTGGTGGTCTTGAGGTCGAAATGCTCAGGCCCCACCAGTCCAGGCGGACGCGACTTCAAAACCCACTGACGGCTCTCTTTGCTCATGACGTGCATCCCTTTGACATTCATCGGCGCCGATCTCGATTGTCGGCACGCTCCGGGCCGAACCATAAGCAGGCCCGCGCGCCATTGCCAGCCCGCCATTTTACGGCGCCGCGCCCATCCGGATCATGGAGTGTCGGTAGTTTCATAATTTCGGTGACGCTTTACTAAATTCGCCGCGCCTGGCCCTGCCGTCGCAGCGGCAATTTGCTGAACCGCCGGCCATCGATTAGCATCCGCACCGCACCCGCGCGTCGCCGCTTGAACGGACCATCGGCCGCGTCTCGAACGCCAGCAGGAGAAGGGAATTTCCCATGCGACAGACACAAGCCCTGGAAGTGGGCATACCGGTGGTCGACCTCGACCGGATGTATGCGTTCTACACCCAGGTGATGTCCTGCACCGAAGCCCGCCGAGCCGACATTCCGGCCTCGCTCAGCAGCAGCCTCGGCGTCGCGCCCGATGGCTACATCAACATCTGGCTGACGACCCCGGGCAACGAGGTCATCAAGCTGGTGCGCACCCCCGTCCCGTCGGTCATCCCGCCCACCCCAGACTGGATGGCCGCCCGCACCGGCATCGCCTACCTCACCTTCTACTGCAGCGACCTGGACACGACCCTCGCGGCCGCCGAAGCCGCCGGCGCGGTGCTGAAATCCGACCGCGCCCTGATCGCCAAGGACCGGCCCTTGCGCCTCTGCTTCTTCGCCGACCCGGAAGGCAACATCATCGAACTGGTGGAAGTGAAGCAGTAGCCAGCCCGGAACGGAGACCTTCATCGATCGACAGCCGCTCGCAGTAGCTCAGATGACTGTAGCACTCCCCCATCGCATCCCTGCTGTTGCAGCCAATAGGACCGTGCCCTGGTGCACTGACTTTGGGGCCGCACTATGGGATCTTAGAGTTTAGCGCACTGTCACCGGAATCCCGTTGATCGGGTCGTAGGACTGGTCGAAGTCGGCGAACTGGGTGCTGAATGCCGAGCCGTAGCGGAACGGCCCGGTGCCCGCCGCCACCGTGTGCGCGCTCACCGACCCGACATAGTCGGTGTCCGACGTGCCGTTGTTGCCGATGTCGCCGACGCGCATGCCGTTGAAGTAGTAGTACAGCTCGCGCGGGTCGCCGGTGGACTGGTTGTCGGCCTCGTCGCGCTGCAGGATCAGATTGTTGCCGTCGGAGATGAACGACACCGTGCGCGGCCGGCCGTCCTGGATGTAGACCGACTGCAGGTAGCCGCTGTCGTTGTAGTAGAAGGTCGAGGTGTTGGTGGTGGCGCCCGACACATAGGTGCTGACGTTCTGCAGCGCCCCGTCCCACCAGACATAGGTGTTGGTGGTGTTGTTGCCGGTCTGGGCGACGCCGTTCTTGGTGATCGTCACCACCTGCTTGGTCACCACGCCGCCCTGGTAGGTGCCGCTGCCGTTGCCCAAATGGTCGTAGTAGTAGGTGGTGTTGTAGACCCAGGTGTCCGAGCCGCGCAGCACCGTCACCGTGTCCGAGGAGGCCTCGCTCTTGTTGTTGTAGGTCGCCGCCCGGCTGTAGGCCACGGTGGTGCCGTTGGGCTGGTATTCGGTATAGGTCGTCACCCGCCCCATGGCGTCGCGCACCATGGTGGCGAGCTGGGTGCCCGAGCCGGTGGCCGCGGCGACGGCCGGCGGCGTCGGGTCGTTGATGGTGTAGGACGCGGCGCCGGCCGCCACGTTGGTCTGCGCCAGGTAGCCGTCGGCGGTATAGGTGTAGAGCTCCTTCTGTTCCCACCAGGTATAGGTCGTGAAGTTGACGAAGGAATCGTAGACCGACGTCATCATGGTCTTGGCCATGCTGGTGCGCTGGCCCGCCGCGTCGTACCCGATATCCATGCCGCTTAGCCCGCGGCTGATCACCCCGCCCGACAGCTGGCCCTTGGTCGTGGTGAACCGGTTCATGGCGTCGTACAGGTACCAGTAGTCGTCGGTCACCGTGGTCGTCGACACCACGCCCTGGGCGTCCAGCGTCCGGTGCACCGCGTTGACGTTGCGCACGTTGCCGGCCTTGTCGTATTTCCAGGTGATGGTCGCCGGCGCCGCCGTGCCGGTGTCGGTGAAGCTGGTCATCCGGTTCATCGCGTCCCACGCCACCGTCGCGTTCTGGTGGGTGATCGAGTACGGAATGACGATGTTCAGGTACCAGTCGGTATAGGTGCCGCTGGCGACGTAGCCCTCATAGGTGCGGTTGCCGTCGACGTCGTACTGGTAGGACGACGTCACCGCGGAGGTCGCGCCGGTGCTCGCCGAGCTGGACGTCATCGAGGCCAGACGCCCGGTGTTGTACCAGACATAGTCGATGTCCTCGCCCGACCCGTTCGTCCGCTGCGTCAGGCGCCCGGCGAGTTTAGTGCAGCGTCACCGGAACCCGCCGTCTCGTGCGTGATTACGAGCAGCGCATCGACCTGCCCCAAGCGATGATCCTCGTCGCCATGGGCGGCAACCTGCTCAGGCGAAACGCCCATCCATGAATTTCAAAACGGACTCTTAGGTTATCTCAAGCCACCGTGCAGCGGCTTTGGGGAAAACATCTGGCCGCCTCTTCTGCAAATGGATTAGAAGCTCGTCGAGATCGTCATTATTAAACGAAGGGGGATATAAATATATATCATCGCCATTCTTTGATTTTATATTCAAGTATGTAGGGAGTATCGCAATAGCCCCCTGAAGTCCACCTTGTATTCTCATTTCCATACTGGATATATCGACAATACTGATCGTGCGGAACGGTTTTCGTTTGAAGGAAAACCCCTCAAAGCCTCTTTCCCGCATATAGATATTCTCTTCGTTCCACGCAACACGATAACCCCGATCGCTCATATACAATAATAGCATCAACCCCAGTCCGATGGAGGCCACGACCGACACATCGAAATACTGATGCGTCTTAAGAACGATTAAGATTGGCGCAACGACAAGGATAGGTAGTGCTATGAAGAACCTTAGTTTGAGCGGGAGCGCAAGCCGATAGCGCAGGAACCTAGCCGTTCCAGTGTCAAACAATGCATCATTGCTAATTGCCAGCATCCTTCCCATAGTGCTCTAGGATTGAACCGTAGGTGCCATCAAGGCCAGCGCCCAAAATCGACCCGGCTGACCCTGTTGTCAACCTGGCGGAAGCGCCGGTGACACCATAGCGCCAGGGAAATTGAGCGATACTCCCATTGACGTACCGACTGCTAAGCGACCGGAAGGTTGCCAGTTGGCTTCCTCGTCCAACATTCAGGCCATTCAGTTCTATATCCCACGCCGAATGTCCGCTGATCGCGCCGCTCGCGATTGAGCCGAGAGCCTTTAGGTTATTGTAGTCTTTCCCATCGTAGATGACGTCATAGGCCTGCCCAGCGAAATCCGAAGTTACGTTCCAGATCGCTCCCGTCGCGGCACCATGCCAATCTCTGGACCCTCGAAAAAGTGGCACAGGCGATAGGACGCCGTTGAGCGCCGATGAGACGTAGCCGCCCGTTTCGTGCGAGTTCCGGTGACAGTCCACTAAACTCTGCCACCTGACGCAGCGGACCAACGGGTCGGGCGAGGACATCGACTATGTCTGTTACAACACCGGTTCCGGTGACACGTGCAACAACCAATGATCGCGGCATTCGGATGCACACCGCTCGCCTGGCCGAGGCCCTCGCCCGGCATCCTGCGCTGCTGTCATCGGTCCGATGGAACCAAGCCGCCCCACCGCCCTAGCCATCCAGACTTGCCATCCTCGGCCGGTTCCCCCACTCTCCTGATCGGCCGATCAACGGGACGGCCACACGCTGAATGGGGATTCCGATGACCATCATTATCGCGGGCTGGATCGATCTGGACGTCGAGGACGTGACGGACGTCATCGCCACCGCCAAGGCGCATATCGAAGGCGCCTACACCGAGAACGGCTGCGTCCACTACATCTGGACCAAGGACGTCTTCGTCCCCGGCCGCATCCATGTCTATGAGGAATGGGTCGACACCGCCGACCTGCAGTATCACTTCGACAATCACTGGTACAAGGACATGGGCGGCCACCTCCGCAAGTTCCCGCGCAAGGGCTCGCAGATCCGCAAGTTCCGCGTCGATCACATCGAGCCGGTGTACGACCCGTCTGGCACCCCGCGCGCCGACTTCTTCACCGCCAAATAGCGCACCTGAAAGTAACGGAGGCCGTCATGGCCCTGCCGCAATACCAGGTCATCCAGAACGCCTATCTGGTCAACGATCTGGACGAGGCGGTCCGCCGCCTCACCCGTCAGGCCGGCTATGGTCCCTGGTTGATGCTCCGTCATGTGGAGTTGCCGCGCGTCTGGTACCGCGGCCAGCCGGCCATCGTCGACATGTCCGCCGCCTTCACCATGGCCGGCGAGGTGCAGATCGAGCTGATCCAGCAGCACAATGACGACCAGTCCTGCTACCGCGACATCTACCCCAAGGGAAAGCAGGGCTTCCACCACACCGCCATGTTCGTGCCCGACTACGAGGAAGCCTACGCCGCGTTCGAGGCCGCCGGCTGCCCCTGCGCCCAGCTCTTCGAGCTGCCCGACGGCGGCGTCGCGGCCTACATGGACACCAGCGCCGTCAACGGCCACATGATCGAAATCTACAAGGAATCGGCGGGGATTCGCGCGCTCTACACCACGGTGCGCGAGTTCACCGCGACCCATGCCCGCGACACCGTGATGGACGGCGGCACCGTCGCCAGCATCATGGTCTGAGCCAACCTCGATTTTGCCGACGGGGCCTGCCGGCACCTACCTAAGTCGCCGGGAAAATCCTGCACCCATCCAGTCAGACAATATTGCCGTCCTCTGGCAATTTGCCTTTACTATCGGGCTTTCGACCATACTTCTTTGCTGCTACGCGCCATCTGCATAACAAACAGGCACAATACGGTTGCGCCCGCCCGCCGTTGGGCGCATGAACGCGCCCTTGCCGTCTCGCGGCCCACACGAGTACGAAATTCATGCCGTTCCCCGCCACCCATCCTGCCCTCGCCCGCGCGCTTGTCGCCCGCGACTATGACGAGCCCACGCCCGTCCAGCTCGCCGTGCTCGAAGCGGACGCCGAAGGGCGCGATCTGCTGGTGTCGGCCCAGACCGGCTCCGGCAAGACCGTGGCGTTCGGCCTGGCGCTGGCCACCTCCCTGCTCGGTGACGAGGATCGATTCGGCCAGGCCGGACCGCCGCTCGCCCTGATCATCGCCCCGACGCGCGAACTGGCGCTTCAGGTCCACCGCGAACTGAGCTGGCTCTACGACGAGACCGGCGCCAAGATCGTCACCTGCGTCGGCGGCATGGATCCGCGCCAGGAAGCCCGCGCCCTCAATTTCGGCTCGCACATCGTCGTCGGCACGCCGGGCCGGCTGCGCGATCACATGGAGCGCGGCCGGCTCGACACCTCCGCCCTGCGCGTGGTCGTCCTCGACGAGGCCGACGAGATGCTCGACCTGGGCTTCCGCGAGGACCTCGAGTTCATTCTCGACGCCACGCCCGCCAGCCGCCGCACCCTGATGTTCTCGGCGACCATCGCGCGGGAAATCGCCACGCTCGCCCGTTCCTACCAGCGCGATGCCCTGCGCATCGACACCGTCCAGCGCAACCGCCCCCACGCCGACATCGAATACCGCGCCATCCGCGTCGCGCCCAACGAGGTCGAGCTGGGCGTCGTCAACGTCCTGCGCCTGTTCGACGCCGCCGCCGCGCTGGTGTTCTGCTCGACCCGCGAGGCGGTGCGCCACCTGCACGCCAGCCTGGTCGAGCGCGGCTTCGCGGCCACCGCCCTGTCCGGCGAGCTCACCCAGAACGAGCGCAACAATGCGCTCCAGTCGCTGCGCGATGGCCGCACCAAGATCTGCGTCGCCACCGACGTGGCCGCGCGCGGTCTCGACCTGCCCCAGCTCGATCTGGTCATCCACGCCGAGCTGCCCAACAACAAGGACACCCTGCTCCACCGCAGCGGCCGCACCGGCCGCGCCGGCCGCAAGGGCGTCTGCGTATTGCTGGTCACCTACACCAAGGGTCGCCGCGCCCAGCAGCTCCTGTCGCTGGCCGGTGTCGAGGCCGTCTGGTCCGGACCGCCCACCGCCGAGGAAATTCGCAAGCGCGACAACGAGCGCTTTCTGCTCGATCCCATCTTCAACGAGCCCGGCCCCGACGAGGACCTCAGCCTGGTCCAGCCGCTGCTGGAAGGCCGCACGCCCCAGCAACTCGCCCTGGCGCTGGCCCGTATCCAGCGCTCCCGCCTGCCCGAGCCCGAGGACCTGTTCGACAATGGCGGCGCCCGCGAGCCGCGCCGCGACGAACGCGGCCCGCGCGAGATGCACGAGCCCCGCGAGCCGCGCCAGTTCAATGACCGCGGCCCCGCCGGCGAGACCGTCTGGTTCCGCCTCAATGTCGGCCGCGCCAAGAACGCCGATCCGAAATGGATCCTGCCGCTGCTCTGCCGCCTCGGCCATGTCACCAAGCGCGATATCGGCGCCATCCGCATCTTCGACCGGGAAACCAAGTTCGAGATTTCCAAGGACTTGGCCGACCGCTTCAGGGCCGCGCTAGACAAGTCCGAGGAAAAGGAATTCACCGTCCAGCCCGCCGAAGCCCCCGCCCCGCGCGAGGATCGCGGCCCACGCCCGGAACGGCGCGAGTGGCGCGAGCCGGCGGCCCAGGCAGCCGAACCCGTCGCAGAGAGTCGGGCCGAGCCCGTCGCCGAGATCCGGATCGACATCCCGGCTCCCGTTCCTGTTCCGGTACCCGCGCCCATGCCGGCGCCTGTCGCTGTCGAAGCCGCTCCCGAAACGCCCCGCGTGGAATACCAGCGTGAGGAACGCGCGCCCTTCGATCCCCATGGCGGCGAAAAGCCCGCCCGCAAAAAGGAACGCTGGGACGGCGCCAAGCGCCGCGACGCCAAGGTCCGCCGCGAATACACCGAGCGCGCCGCGCCCGAGCCCCGCGCCGAACGCCCGGCTCCCGCCCCCGCGCAGGAAAGGACGTTCCGCGACCGCCCGCGCGACGAGCGTACCGGCAAGAGCGGCGGCAGCTACGCGCCGAAGCCATGGAAGCAGGGTCCCCGTCCCGACCGCGCCGCCTCGGCGCCTGCCGCCTCGCCCCGACCAGAACGTGATCCGTCCAAGCCCGCGCCCCGGCCCGCCCGCCAGGACGCCGGACCCGAGAAATCGTTCAGGGATAAACCCGCTGGCGCCGGCACGCCTTTCGGCAAGCCCAAATTCGGCAAGGCCAAGCCTGGTGCCGACCGCCCGAAGCGTTTCAACCCAAAGCGCGACGACAGCCGCACCGCGTCAGGTGACCGCCCCCTGCGGCGCAAGCCGCGGTAAGGACGGCCAGGCAGCAGGCCGCACAGAGACCTCAATATTTCCGGGAAGATTGCCGGGCCCGAATAAGCGTCGGGCCGCTGCAATCGGAATGGGCTTGGGGCTACAGATCCGAGTGCGGCGGCCCGACTGACGAGGCCAACACCCGGAATGTCGCGTCGAACTGTGGCGGGATTGGGACTGCCGCAAGGTATTGTTGCGGAGGTCATTTCCCTTTTGATGAAAAGGCCCCGCTTATTCCGCCGCTTTCGCCCCGGCAGACCGCCTCGCCAAGGCGCTGCCGTCGAGCCAGATATCGAGCCAGTCGTGGAAATGCTGCACGCGGGCCTCGTCCTCGTTCAGCCACGCCCGGCGGAAGCCGCGCGAATGCATCCCCGCCTGCATGTCGCGCAGCAGATGGATGTCCTGGTCGATGGTGATGGTCATGGAGTGGGTGCCGGCAATCACGTCTTCCTGGGCGAACACGTCGCGCTCCGGCCGCGCCTGCGTTTCCGCCGGCGCCATCTTCGGGTCTCCGACAAGGCTCAGGCCGCGCGCCTTGTCCGCCGGCACATCGATGCGCAGCGTCCACTTGTCGAAGAAACACTTGTCCGGGTCGGTCGGATGCGGCCGCGGCCGCATCACCCACAGTTCCTCGGGCTTGATGGTCATGATGACGTTGGGGAACAGGTCGTATTGCAGCACATCCGACACCTGGTCGTCGGTAAAGCCTGAATAGTCGAAACCCAGCGCCTTCCCCACCTCGCGCTTGCGTTGCTGCACGGCCTTTCGGATGTCGGGCACCCGCCCCCTGAAATCGGCCGGATCGAGACCCAGCGGCCGGATCGCCGCCTGCAGGATCGGCGGCACTTCTTCCGGCGTGCCATAGCGCGGATTGGTCACATACCCCTCGACCAGAACCCGCCGGTGTCCGTACGGCCACAACTCGTTGCCCGCGTTGCAGCAGTCCACGAAACTGGCGTGCTGCGGGTGGATGAAATCCACGTGGTACTGTTCGTTGAAATTGTCGATGCAGGTCTTCCAGTTGGCGTCGAGACACACCGTCTGGTCGCTCACCAGCACCATGTCCTCGAACCGGAACGGCGCCAGCTGCTCCTGGACCACGCCGAGGAACTCGGACAGCGGCCCGGCCTCCAGGTCCATGTTGATCCACACCAGCCCGCCCCAGCTCTCCACCAGCACCGGCTTGAGCGACAGGCTCTCGCACGGCAGGCCCTGGATAAACCGCTCGGAGTCGGGCACCGACCTCAGCTTGCCGTCCAGCTCGTATGTCCAGCCGTGATATGGGCACGCGATGGCGGGAACCGACCCGCGTTCATTGGTCATGATCCGGTTGCCACGGTGCTGGCAGGCATTATAGACCGCCGACAGCGCCCCTTCTTCGGTCCGCGTCACGATGATCGACTCACGGCCGATGTCGAACACGAAGTAGTCGCCCGGCTCGCGCAGGTCGCACTCCAGGCCGGCCAGCAGCCAGCTCCGGGTCCACATGCCGTCCCACTCTCGAGCCATGAACGCCCGCGACGTGTAGCGGTCCGCATCCAGTGTAGCCCTGGCGCGCGGCATCGCCGGCGGCCCGTCCGCGAAGTCGATATAGGTATTGGTCTGCGGCATTGACGCTGCCTCCCCGGTCCGTCCACGCGCTTTCCGAAGCGTAACACGGAAGCGTCAGGAACCAACGTGCGTTGTGGCCTTGTCCGATCATCCTCCCTGGAGAACCACCTCCGCGAGAGCCCTGCCGCCCTTGTTGTGACATCGGCTTTGCGTGCACAGTGCGCCGAAGCGCTTTCAGGCAAGGCGGGACGCCTTGCCGCCCGAAAGCCGCGTAACGAAAAGCCATTCGAAGGGGAGACACCGCATGGCGAGTAACAAACCTTTCCGTTTTTCCTGGCAGGCGTTCAACGCCACTTCCGCGTCCCAGTGGCGCGAGAAAGCCCGCCGCGCCGAGGCCCTCGGCTATTCCACTTTCCATGTCGCCGACCACTACATCGGCCCGGGTCCTGCGCTTGCCGCCACCAATCATCCGGTGCAGGACATCGCGGCAGTACCGGCCCTCGCCATGGCCGCCGAGGCGACCAGCACCATCAACATTGGCGCCCGCGTGTTCTGCACCGGCTACCGTCCCGCGCCGATCCTGATCAAGGAAGCCATGACCCTGGACTTCCTGTCCGACGGCCGCTTCGAGCTGGGCCTGGGCGCCGGCTGGATCAAAAACGAGTACGAGGCCATGGGCATCCCGTTCCCCAGCGCGGGCACACGGATCAAGCGGCTCGAGGAAACCATCCGCCTCGCCAAGGCATCCATGCGCGGCGAGATGCTGAATATCGAGGGTGAGCATGTCCGTGCCGTTGGCTACGAGCCGGTTCCCCTCCCGCCCCGCGGCCGCATCCCGCTGATCGTCGGCGGCGGTGCGCCCAGGGTGCTGGGCGTCGCCGGGCGAGAGGCCGACATCGTCAGCATCAATTTCAATAACCATACCGGCACCATCGGCCCGGAATCCCTCGCCAACTCCACCGCCGCCGAAACCCGCAAGAAGATCGGCTGGGTCCGCGACGGCGCCGGCGACCGGTTCGACGACATCGAGATCGAGATCGGCATGATCTTCGTCGCCCTCGACGACAGCCAGCGCGCTGCGGCGGACATCTGGGCGCGCATGTTCAACATCACCCTCGACGACCTGAAGGACTGCCCCCACGCGCTGATCGGCTCGGTCGACAGCGTCTGCGACGACCTGCACCGCCTGCGCGAAGAGTTCGGCATCAGCTACATCAACGTCCAGGACCAGTATGGCGACGCCTTCGCCCCAGTCGTGGCGCGGCTGACCGGAAAGTAGCGCCGGTTGTTGATCCGGCGATCGCTTGGCTGCTCTCAAACCCTCCCGGGGAAGGACATGGACTCAGCGTGATCCGCATCAAACGCTGAATTCCCGCTAACCTCTATTCAGCCAAAAAATTGGGGCGTGCCGTTACCGGCACGCCCCAAACTGTTGAGGCTATCGAACTGGCGCGGATCAGAACTGCGCGCCCAGCTCCACACCCCAGCTCCAGCCCGGACCGACAGTTCCGGCCGCGAACAGCGGCTGGATGATGTTCGGCGCCTCGAACCGTTCGTTGGTCAGGTTGCGGCCGTACATCGACACCCGGTACTTGTCCCAGGCGTAGCTGATCGACGCGCTCACGTCGTCGCGCGGCGGGGACTGGCTCAGCGTCGCGTTGAGCAGGTTGCCCTCGCTCTTGCTGGTGTGGCTCCATTTGACGTTGAAGCTCAGGTCACCGGGTCCGATCGTGACCGTGTAGGTGCCACCCAGGCCGGAGGTCAGCTTGGGCGCGTTACGCGGAGTCAGATAGGACGCATCGACAATGCATTCCGGCTTGCCGGAGCAGGTGTCGTTCGGATTGACGTCGGTGAAGAAGTCCTTGTACGTGGCGTCCAGCAGGCCGAGCGATCCGAAAACGCTGAAATTTTCAGTCACGGCGGCCTGCATTTCGAGCTCGACGCCCTTGTAGATCACGTTCGCCACATTGGAGAACACGGTGGCGACCGTGTTGGTCGACTCGTCGAACTGCACCGCCTGTTCCTGCTTGTTCTTGAAGGTGTTGTGGAACAGGGCGAGATTGGTTTGCAACCGGTTGTCGAACCACTGGGCCTTCATACCGATTTCCCACGACCGCGACGTCTCGGGGTCGTACTGGTCGCGCTCGAAGTCGGCCACGTTCTGGTTTACGCCGAAGAAACCGCCCGAGTGCCAGCCCGTTGCGAACGTGCCATACACCAGGACATCGTCCATCGCCTTCCA
>CAMBYA010000040.1 GCA_945872035.1 Rhizobium sp. Q54 | reverse complement strand
AGATCGCGGGGAAGACGATCAGGAACCGGGTGGTCCGCACCGCCCACGCCACCGGCATCGGCGGCGGCACCCTGTCCGACGACCTGATCGCCTATCACGCGGCGCGCGCCGCGGGCGGCGTCGGCCTGTCGATCCTGGAGATCCTGTCGGTCCACCCGACCAGCCCCGCGCCGCTCAACATGTTCGACCCGACGCTGGACACGGGCTACGGCAAGCTGATGGAGGCCGTCCGGCCGCACGGCATGGCGGTATTCCAGCAGATCTGGCACGCCGGCCACAACGGCACGCCGATCGACGGCAGCCCGCCCTGGTCGCCGTCCGACATCCCCAACCCGCTGGGCGGCGCCGTGCCGATCCCGATGACCAAGGACATGATCGACGAGATCATCGCCGCCTATGCGGCCACGGCGGCGCGCTGCGACAAGGCGGGCATCGACGGCGTCGAACTCCACTGCGCCCACGGCTATCTGGTGCAGCAGTTCCTGTCGCCCAACATCAACAAGCGCACCGACGACTACGGTGGGCCGTTCGAGAACCGCATCCGCTTCATGCTGGAGACGCTACGCGCCATGCGCGCCGCCGTGCGGCCGGGATTCGCCGTCGGCATCCGGGTCGCACCGGACATGACCGGCGGCGGTGTCGGCGTGGAACTGAACCAGTCGGTGGTCGACCGGGTCCAGATGGAAGGGCTGGTCGACTTCGTCAACGTCTCCATGGGCAACTACAACAGCTTCCCGAAGATGATCGGCGGCATGCACGAGCCCATGGGCTACGAGCTGCCGACCAGCGCGCCGATCACCGCCCGCTCCCGGGTGCCGACCATCGTCATCGGCCGGGTGCGGACGCTGGAGGAAGCCGACCAGATCATCCGCCAGGGCGACGCCGACATGGTCGGCATGACCCGGGCCAACATCGCCGACCCGGACCTGGTGCGAAAGACCATGGAGGGCCGGGTCGCGGAGATCCGTCCCTGCATCGCCTGCAATCAGGGCTGCGTCGGCAACCTGCTCGGCCCGGCGCGTCGCATGGGCTGCGCCGTCAATCCCGGCGTCGGCTATGAACGCGCCATCGGCGACGATCGCATCGGCACCGCGGAGACCCGGAAGAAGGTGCTGGTGATCGGCGGCGGCCCGGCCGGGCTGGAAGCCGCCCGCGTCGCCGCCCTGCGCGGCCACAAGGTGGTGCTGGCCGAAGCGACCGACGAACTCGGCGGCATGATGAACTTCGCGGCGAAACTGCCCAAGCGACACGGCATCGCCGACATCACCAAATGGCAGGAAGCCGAGATTTTCCGCCTGGGCGTCGAGGTGCGGCTCGGCACCTACATGGAAACCGACGACGTGCTCGCCGAGAACCCGGACGCGGTGATCGTCGCCACCGGCTCCATGCCGCGCATGGACGGCATCCAGTCGACCAATCCGGGCGAGCCCATCGGCCATTTCGACCGGCCCAACGTGCTGTCGTCCGTCGACCTCCTGACCCATGGCCGCAACCGCATCGGCAAGACTGCCGTGGTGGTCGACGACACCGGCCATTACGAGGCGGTCGGCATCGCCGAATACCTGATCGAGAACGGCGCCACGGTGAGCTACATCAACACCCAGGCCATGTTCGCGCCCAAGGTGGAGACGGCGCTGATGACCGAGCCGGCGCTGGAGCGCATGGGCGACAAGCTGCGGGTCTACACCCGCTACCGGGTGACCGACATCGGCGACGAAGAGGCGACGATCGCCCCGACCTATCCGGGCGAGGCGAAGCCCGTGCCGGCCGAGACCGTGGTGTTCGTGTCGCCCAACCGGCCCAACCGGGACCTGTTCAACGAGCTGAAGGGCAAGGTGGCCGAGGTGCATGTGGTCGGCGATGCAAACTCGCCTCGGTTCCTGCAGACTGCCATCCGCGAGGGACACCTCGCGGCCAAAGCCATCTAGGGGAGAGCACGATGAGCGACGACCTGAAGTACCTGCGCGACCGCGCCGACCTGACGGACCTGATCAACAAATACGCCACCGGCATCGACACCCGCGACTGGAAGCTCTACCGCTCGATCTTCGCCGACGAGGTGGACATCGACTTCTCGTCCTACAGCGGTCAGCCCGGCACGCGGATGAAGGGCGATGACTGGGCCGCCGGCGTGCAGATGATGCTGCCCGGTTTCGACGCCACCCAGCACCTGCTGGCCAACATGGTGTTCGACATCAAGGGCGACGAGGCGACGGTCACCGTCTACATGCAGGCCGAGCATTTCCTGCCCAACAGCCTGGGCGACTCCAGCCATACGCTGGGCGGCTATTACACCCACAGGATCAGGCGCGGCAAGCACGGCTGGAAGATCCACGGCACCAAGCTGACCGTCACATGGAGCCGCGGCAACCGCCACGTGTACGAACTGGCCCGCCAGCGAGTGGCCGAGCGCGCCGCCAAGGCCGCGAAGTCGAAGGGCAAGAAGGGCAAATAACCTCAAGAAACCCGGTGACGTCGCGGCGCGGGCAGGGCAAAGTCCCCGGTGCCCGATCGAGGGCTGTTGTCCGCCAGCCGGGAGAACCAGATGAAGCCCGAACGCCTCCGCGTCGTCCTGATCGGCGTCGCCGCCGTCGTGATCGGCTTCAACGTCTGGATGTACTACACTTGGCCGGACCTGCCGCTGCTGCCGTGCAAGAACACCGAGGTGTCGCGGGCGCCCTCGCCGGACGGAACGCTGGATGCGGTGCTGTTTACCCGGGAATGCGCCAGCACCAAGTCGGTGGGCTCGCAGGTGTCCCTGATCGGCGCCGGAGAGGCACTGCCCAACAAGAGCGCAAACGCCTTCGTCTCCAATGGCGGGGATGTCAGAGCAGCATGGGGCGGCCCGCGCGTCTCGCTGGAATGGACCGGCCCGGCGGCGCTCACCGTCACCCGCGACCCGACCGCCGAGGTCTACAAGTCCGAGGCCGATGTGGCAGGCGCCACAATCACCTACATCGCGCAGTAGCGCGGGACAAAATTCCTTTTTTGCCCCGTCCCTGAGCTTGTCGAACGGCCAGGCATCAGCGTTGGTGCAACGCCCTTCGACAAGATCAGGGACACGGTAAGGTTTGAGCCTGCACCTCCATGCAAATAGAGGAACGGCCCGGTCTGCCGCAGGGAATCGCGGTGCGGCTAGACGTTCACCGCATCGCTGACAGACTTGGAAAACAGCCGGCTGTCCTCGGTGGTGTAGGGACCGCTTTCGTCGACGGTGACGTTGAGCGACTGGTAAAGCCAGCGCCCGTCGACACGGACATACACGTCGCGGTATGAGCCGATGATGCGGTGATACTGGAACGTACCGTCGCCCACCTTGCCGGTGAAGCACATCGTGAACAGCCATTCGCCGGTGGCTCGGTCACCATCCACGGTGATGATCGGGTTCATGAACATGTGGGCGCTGTTGCGCATCCGGCCGCTGGCGCGGACGCCGCGGATATATTCCTTGATCGCCGCGTGGCCCTTGGCGTGGACGCCGATGTTCTCGCCGGCCCACAGCCCGTCCGGCACGAACAGCGCCGCCACCTTGTCCGGGTTGTGGTCGTCGTCGCAGGCCTGGCCGTAGCGGGCCTTCAATTGCTTGATGGCCTCAATGTCCTCGAGCCTGCGGATGCGTGCTTCCAGTGTATCGGTCATATGCGATCTCCCCTTCTTCCGGGAAACCGTAGCATAATCCGGGCTTCTGAAAACTATTCGCCGGGAACGCCGCGCTTGACGTTATAGGCGGCGATGGCATCGACGACCTGCTCCGGGATACCGTCGCGCAACAGCGCGCGGACATGCTCCTTCAGATCCTCGAGCAGCCGGCGCTTGCGGTATTCCGCGTCGGTCCACATGAAGCTGACAGCCATGCCGATCATGGCGTACTGCACCAGATCGGCGGTGAGGCCGAAGCGGTCGTCCCGGTCGGACAGGGCATGGGAATGGTCGCGGCCGATACGGTCCCATTCCCGTTCGTATTCCTCCTGCGCCGGACGCATGATGCTTTCCAGCTCGGGATCGGTGCGGGCGGCGACGGTGAGCTCGTTATACGCCATGAACAGCGGGTCGGAAATCTGCTGCCAGAGCGTCTCCAATGCGTGGCCAACGAAATCCTGCTCGCCTTCGATCCGCTCCAGGGTGTCGCGGTAGATGGCAAGGCGCTTCTGCTGCAGGTAGGAGACCGCCGCCTTGGTCACATCCACCATCGACGGGAAATGATAGATGATCGCGCCGCGCGATAGCCCGGTACGGTCGGCGATCTGCTGCAGCGTGGTGCGGCCATAGCCGACTTCGATATAAGACCGGATGACGGCGTCGAGGATCTCGGTGCGGGTTTCCGCGCTCTTGCGCGATTGCCAGGTCTCTCGCCCGGCCTGCCCACGCGACCTGCCCTTGACCAGTTCCGACATTTCACCGCCCATCCTTGATATCGCCTCTTTGGTTCTCGAATCCCGAATATACACCGCCGACCGCTTTTTGACATAACAGTCGGATTTGGTTGACCTTGACGGTCGCCGGAGCTTGTGTAACAATCGTGACAAAGTCGCAAACCGCCAAAGACGGCTCCGGGGAGACAGCCTGCAAGATCCAGCAGGCCAGCAAGGCCATAGCTATACACCGAAAGCGTTGCCGACCGGTAACATATGTGTATCGGCTGACTTGCGAAATATCGGGGTCCCAGTTCTCTCCAGGCGACTGACGTGCTTCTGGATGCGGTCTTGCCGCATCGGAGGGGGACACAAGGCATGGCATCCGCCGCGTGTCCCTTACCCTCCTCCCTGAGGGAACTGAGCACCACCGGTCCCCGCTGGTGGTGCTCATTTTTTTGCCCCGGCCGCCGCGATCCCTTAGGCTGACACAGATCAAGCGACGAGGACGCCATGCCCGAACCAGCCACTCCCCATCTGTGGGTGAAGATCGACCTGGGCAACGAACGCCAGATCGGCCCCGGCAAGATCGCGCTGTTGCGGCTCGTCGGCGAGCGCCATTCCATCGCCGCCGCGGCCCGCGACATGAAGATGTCCTATCGCCGGGCCTGGCTGCTGATCGACGAGCTCAACACCATCTTCGCCCAGCCGGTGCTGACGACCCATGTAGGCGGAAAATCGTTCGGCGGCGCCGAGCTGACGCCGTTCGGCGTAAGGCTGATCGAACGCTTCGACGTCATCACAAGGCGCACCGAGGAAGCCGTACGCGACGAGCTGGCCGCGCTGGCGACGGAAATCCAGGGCTGATGCTTCACCCTCAGGGCCTGCTACCCGGCCAGCGGCAGTCCCTTCCCTTCTCTCGTTGCGAGAGCGAGCCATGGCGACGGGTATGCGCCTCTCATCCGTCGAGCAATTCCCGCACCTTGCTGGCGAGCAGCTCGCGGGGGAACGGCTTGGACAGCAGCACCACGCCGTCGTCCAGCCGTCCGCGATGCATCACCGCGTCCTCGGTGTAGCCGGACATGAACAGGATGCGGCATGACGGCACCCGCGCGGCCACGGCCTCGGACACGTCCCTGCCGCTCATGCCCTTGGGCAGCATCACGTCGGCGAGCAGCAGGTCCGGGCGCAGACCGCCGACGATCAGTTCCACCGCCGCCGGTCCGTCGGGCACGGCGATCACCTGGTAGCCCAGCGACTTCAAAAGCCGGTCGACGGTCTGGCGCACGTCGGCATCGTCCTCGACCAGCAGGATGGTCTCATGGCCGGGCCGCACTGCCTCCTTCGAGGGTTTTGGCGCCAGCGACGAGACTGGCGCGGCATGAGCGCGGCGGAAATGCAGCATCACCCGCGTGCCCTCGCCTACCGTGCTGTCGATCGCGATATGACCGCCGGACTGCTTGACGAAGCCATAGACCATGGACAGGCCGAGGCCACTGCCCTTGCCGACTTCCTTGGTCGTGAAGAACGGGTCGAACGCGCGCGCCCGCACCTCCGGCGCCATCCCCGTGCCGCTGTCGCTGACAGTAATGCGGACATGCTCGCCGGGCGGTACGTCGTCATGATGCTCGGTATCGGCCGGATCGAGTACTACGTTCGCGGTTTCGATCCGCAGCCTGCCGCCGTCGGGCATGGCGTCCCGCGCGTTCACGATCAGATTGAGCAGCGCCGCCTCGAGCTGGCCGGGATCGACCTCGACCGACCAGACCGCAGGCTCCAGCAGGGTACGGCTTTCGATGTTCTCCTGCAGCAGCCGGTGCAGCAGCTTCATCATGTTGCCGATCAGCTCGTTGGCGTTGATGACGCGGGGCTGCAGCGGCTGCTGGCGCGAGAAGGCGAGCAGCCGCCTGGTCAGTTCGGCGCCGCGGTCGACCGCGCCCAGCGCCACGGTAATCGACTCCGACACCTCCGGGCGGTCGGACACCAGCATGTTGGCCAGCTCCAGATTGAGCTGCATGGCCATCAGCAGATTGTTGAAGTCATGTGCGACGCCGCCGACGAGCTGGCCGACGGTCTCCATTTTCTGCGCCTGGTTGAGGCGCGCCTCGGCCTTCTTGCGGTCGGTCAGGTCGCGGGCACTGGCGATCAGCAGGCGCCGCTCGCCGAGGCGCATTTCGCTGACCGACAGGTCGACGGGGAATTCCTCGCCGGTCTTGCGCCGGCCAACCAGCTCGCGCGGCGGGCCGCCTGGGGCAAGACCGTCGCGGAACGCCGGCATCAGCATGGCGATGTCCCGGCCCGCCACCTCGCCCGCGTCATGGCCGAACAATCGTTCGGCCTCGGGATTGACGGACTCGATCATGCCCTGCTCGTCGGCGGTGATCAGCGCCACCGACGCGGATTCCATGATCGCCCGGTTGCGCGTCTCGCTCTCCTGCAGCTGCTCGACGATGTGCTGCTCGGCGGTGATGTCGGCCACATAGCCTTCGAGGGCGACCACGCTGTCGTGCTCGTCGCGGATGGCGCTGCCCTGCTCGAGCACCCAGCGTACGTCGCCCTGCTTGGTCGTGACCCGGTAGGATAGCTGGAAGGCGCGGCGATCGTCGATGGCGCTCTGGATCCCGTCCCAGACCCGCTGGCGGTCGCGCGGGTCGATGACGTCACTGTAGGAAACCATCTTGTTGCCGAGGAGGTCCTCGACCTCGTATCCGAGCACGCGCCGGCAGGCGTCGCTGATGAAGCGCATGGTCCAACGCTCGTCATTGTCGCAGCGGTAGACCATGCCTGACAGATTACGCATCAGCACCGACAGCGCCCGCTCGGTCTCGCGGTGCGCCTGCTCGAGCTGCCGGAAGCCGGTGATGTCCTGCAGCAAGCCGAGCAGCCCGGTGACCTTGCCAGCGCCATCGCGTTCGGTCTCCAGCATGACCTGGAGATGGATGGCGTCGCCACTCGGCGGCATATAACGGTACTGCAGCTGGGCGTTATCGGCGTCGCCGCGCCTGAGGGTCTGGAAGGTCGACGCGACACGCGCGACGTCATCCGGGTGCACCTCCTGCATCGCGGTCTCGGCCGTGTAGACGGCTTTTTCGGCACCGAGTCCCAGGATTTTTCGCGTTTCCGGGGGTATGAAGTAGCGGCTCTGGGCCATGTCGTAACGCCACGGACCCAGCCGCGCCAGCTCCTGCGCCTGGCGCAGCTGGCTTTCGCGCCGCGACAACTCGGCGAGCGCCGTGTTGCGCTCGGTAATGTCGAGGTAGGAGACGACAACCCGGAGCGGCTCGCCGTGCTCATCACGCACCAGGCCCGCCAGGACGGCGACGTCGAACTGGGTGCCATCGGCACGAACCATGCGCAGTTCGCCGCTCCACCTGCCGGTTTTGCGCAGGACGTCGATCGAGCCGGCGACCCGGTGCGGTTCGGTGATGAAATCGGTGAACGGACGGCCAGCGACCTCATCGAACGAGGCATACCCGAGCAACTCCACGAAAGCCCGGTTGCCGTAGGTATAGCGCGCGTCGATCGTCGACATGGTCAGTGGGCTGGCCGCCGTTTCGAACGCCCGGTCTCGGAACGCCAGCTCCTCATGCGCAAGCCGTTCGCCGGTGATGTCCTGAATGGTGCCGTAGACCTGCTGGATCCGGCCGTTGCCGTCGCGACCCGCCCGGATGGCGAGGCGAATCCAGATCGTCGCGCCGTCGGTCCGGTTGACGCGGGTGACGATCTCGGGCTTCGGATCCTGTCCCGATCGGACTTCGCCGATTCCGAACCGGACACCGGCCGCATCCTCCGGATGGAGGAAACTGGCGAGTGCATCGATGCCAATGATCGACGCCTTGTCGCCCATGCCGAGCAGCTGGGACATCACCGGCGAGCACATCACCTTTTCGGTGCGCAGGTCCCAGTCCCAGGTGCCGATATGCGCGACCTCCTCGGCGATCTCGAGCGTCTTCCCGGTGGCGTCGCGGGCGGCCTCGGCCTCGACCCGACGCGTGATCACCTCGGTGAGCATGATCATGCCCAGCGGAATCTCGCCGCCGCGTCTCAGCGGAACAATTTCCCACCGGATCCAGACCGATGTGCCATCGGCACGCTCGAACTCGTCCTCGTCGCACGACAACGTTTCGCCGGCCAGGCATCGGGCGTGTTCCTGCTTCCAACGCTCGGGAATATCGGGAAACAGCTCGTAGTGGGACCGACCCAGTATCTGCTGATCGCCGAGGCCGTAATCCTCGCACCAGCGCCGGCTCACGGCGAGATAGCGCATCTCGCGGTCGACGATGGCAATGCCGGAGGGTGCCCGCTCGAAAAGGAGGCGCACGAAGTCGCTGCCGGCGCCGCCGGAAAACAACCTGTCGAGCGCGTCGACATCAAGATAATTGCTTTCGATAAGACTCATATAAAGCGCGCTGTTTTCCATATCCGGCGGCAGCAGGATAGCCGATCGTACAAATACGTCATACCTGACTTTGGAACGCTGCGACCCGGCAGGGGCGCCGGCATGCGAGTTACTCTGGACGCGCTCCGATCAACGCTTTATCTCCTGTGCCCGCCGGATGACCGGCACGCCGTTGCTCAACCGACTTGAGAATTGACACGCCATGGGTCAGGACGACACCACACGCCCCTATCCTGAAGTTGAATCGAACCCCAGCTTTCCGGCGATCGAGCGGGAGATCCTGGCGTTCTGGCAGCGCGACGGCATTTTCGAGCGCTCGGTGAACGAGCGGCCCGCGGTCAAGGACGGCGCCAGCAACGAATACGTGTTCTATGACGGCCCGCCCTTCGCCAACGGCCTGCCGCACTACGGCCACCTGGCGACCGGCTTCGTCAAGGACATCGTGCCGCGCTACCAGACCATGAAGGGCAAGAAGGTCGACCGCCGGTTCGGCTGGGACTGCCATGGCCTGCCCGCCGAGCTGACTTCCGAGAAGGAGCTTGGCATCTCCGGCCGCCAGGAAATCCTGAAATTCGGCGTTGCCAAATTCAACGAGCACTGCCGCACCTCGGTGATGCGCTTCACCCAGGAATGGGAGGACTACGTCACCCGCCAGGGCCGCTGGGTCGACTTCCAGAACGACTACAAGACCATGAACCTGCCGTTCATGGAGAGCGTGATCTGGGCGTTCAAGCAACTGTTCGACAAGGGCCTGGTCTATGAAGGCCACCGGGTCGTCCCCTATTCCTGGGCGGTGCAGACGCCGCTGTCGAATTTCGAGACCCGCCTCGACAACTCCTACCGCGAGCGGCAGGATCCGGCGCTGACCGTGGGCTTCCTGCTGGAGCCGATGGATGGCGAGACGGTGCCGACCCGGCTGCTGGCCTGGACGACGACGCCTTGGACCCTGCCGTCCAACCTGGCGCTGGCCGTGAACAAGGGCCTGGATTACGCCGTGCTGGAGCATGACGGCCAGCGGGTGATCCTGGCAACGACGGCGCTGGAGCGCTACGACCGCGAACTGGGTGGCTGGGCACGTGTCGGCACGGTTTCCGGCGCACAGCTGGAGGGCCGTCGCTACACGCCGCTGTTCGACTACTTCCAGCATCTCGACGCGTTCCGGGTGCTGACCGGCGAGTTCGTCTCGGACAGCGACGGCACGGGCACGGTCCACATTGCCCCCGGCTTCGGCGAGGACGACATGGACGTCGCGCTGGCCAACGGCATCCCCATCGTGGTCCCGGTGGACGAGGCCGGCCGCTTCACCGCCGAGGTGCCCGATTATCAGGGCGAAAACGTGCTGGAGGCCAACAAGGCCATTATCCGCGACCTGAAGGCGCAGCCGGGTGTGATCGTGCGGCACGAGACCTACCTGCACAACTACCCGCATTGCTGGCGTACCGACACGCCGCTGATCTACAAGGCGATCACCGCCTGGTACGTCAAGGTGACGGCGATCCGCGAGCGCATGGCCGAGCTGAACAAGGGCATCGTCTGGAACCCGGAGCACATCCGCGACGGCCTGTTCGGCAACTGGCTGGAGAACGCGCGCGACTGGAACGTCAGCCGCAACCGGTTCTGGGGCTGCCCGATCCCGGTCTGGCAGAGCGACGATCCGGCGTATCCGCGCATCGACGTCTACGGCAGCCTCGACGAGCTGGAGCGCGACTTTGGCGTGCGACCGACGGACCTGCACAAGCCGGCCATCGACGAGCTGGTGCGCCCGAACCCGGACGATCCCACCGGCCAGTCGATGATGCGCCGCGTGCCCGAGGTGCTCGACGTATGGTTCGACAGCGGCTCCATGCCGTTTGCCCAGCTGCACTATCCGTTCGAGAACAAGGAGCGGTTCGAGGCCAACTTCCCGGCCGATTTCATCGTTGAATACGTGGCCCAGACCCGCGGCTGGTTCTACACCCTGATGGTGCTGTCGACGGCGCTGTTCGACCGGGCGCCGTTCCGCTCGGCGGTATGCCACGGCGTGGTGCTGGACGAGAACCGGCAGAAGCTGTCCAAGCGCCTCCGCAACTATCCGGACCCGATGGAGGTGTTCGACGAGTACGGCGCTGACGCGCTGCGCTGGTACATGATCTCGTCGCCGCTGCTGTCGGGCGGCGACCTGTCGATCCCGCGCGAGGGCTCTGGCATCGCCCAGGCGCTGCGCCCGGCGATCATCCCGCTGTGGAACGCCTATTCGTTCTTTACCCTGTACGCCAATATCGATGGCTACAAGGCGCAGGTGCGCGCCGACCAGAAGGGCGTGCTGGACCGCTACGTGCTGGCCAAGACCCGCGAGCTGATCGAGAACATCGAAGGCCGTCTCGACGCCAACGACCTGCCGGGCGCCTATGCGGTCGTGCCGCTGTACATCGACGCGCTGAACAATTGGTACATCCGCCGCAGCCGCGCCCGCTTCTGGCGCGAGGCCGAGGACGGCGACAAGCGCGATGCCTACGACACCCTCTATACCGCGCTGACCAACGTCACCCGCGCTCTGGCGCCGCTGATGCCGTTCATCGCCGAGCGCATCTACAAGAACCTGACCGGCGAGACATCGGTGCATCTGAGCGCGTGGCCCGACGCCGCCGCCCTGCCCGCCGAGCGCGACCTGGTGACGCGCATGGACCAGGTGCGCGAAATCTGCGCCGCCGTCATGTCGCTGCGCGAGGCCAAGAGCCTGCGCACGCGCCTGCCGCTGCGGACGCTGACCATCGCCCATCCCGACGCCCAGGCGCTGGCCGACTACCAGGCGCTGATCGGAGACGAGGTGAACGTGAAGGCGGTGGTGCTGTCCACCGACCCGGCGTCCATGGGCGAGCAGCAACTGAAGGTCAATCCGCAGATCGGCAAACGCATCGGTGGCAAGATGAAGGACGTCATG
>CAMBYA010000039.1 GCA_945872035.1 Rhizobium sp. Q54 | reverse complement strand
GCCGGACTGTCAAGTCTGGGTCCCGGCCTTCGCCGGGATGACGGTAGAGGGAGGGCAAAAAACACAAACCCCCGCGCAAGGCGGGGGTTCGGAATTCGTGGCCGTGAACCCGGCGCTTATTTCGGCGCCATCACCATGGTCATCTGCTTGCCTTCGAGGCGCGGGAAGCTTTCCACCTTGGCCTGTTCGGTCAGGTCTTCCTGGACGCGTTTGAGCAGATCGACGCCGATGTCCTGGTGGGCCATCTCGCGGCCGCGGAAGCGCAGGGTGACCTTCACCTTGTCGCCTTCCTCGAAGAAGCGGTGCATGGCGCGGAGCTTGACCTGGTAGTCATGCTCGTCGATGCCGGGCCGCATCTTGATTTCCTTGACCTCGATGACCTTCTGGTTCTTGCGGGCAATGTTGGCCTTCTTCTGGGCCTCGTACTTGAACTTGCCGTAATCGAGAACCTTGCAGACCGGCGGATCGGCGTTGGGCGAAATCTCGACGAGATCGAGGCCGGCTGCCGCCGCGGTGGCAAGCGCCTTCTCGATGGTGACAACCCCGACATTCTCTCCGGTTGCGTCGATCAGGCGAACCCGCGGAACCCTGATCTCCTCATTGGCGCGCGGACCCTCCCGGTTCGGCGGCGCCTGCATTGGTGGTCTGGCTATGAAAGTCTCTCCCGTAGTGTCCAAAAGCATCCACGCGGCGTGTGAGCGCCGCGGTGCAAGCCGTAAAGATAGGCCCAACCCTCTGGCAAGTCCAGCCGTTCAGGCAGGCGGCGCGGCTTCTTCGCGCAAGGCGGCGATGACGGCGTCCACGCCCTCGACCTTCTGGTCGTTGGAGCCAAGTCGGCGTACCGAGACGGTGCGCTCCTCGGCTTCCTTGCGGCCGATCACCATGATGACCGGCACCTTCGCCACGCTGTGCTCGCGCACCTTGTAGTTGATCTTCTCGTTGCGCAGGTCCGCCTCGGCGCGGATGCCGGCCTGCTTCAGCGCGGCCACCACCTCGCTCGCGTAGTCGTCGCCGTCCTGGGTGATGGTGGCGACCACCACCTGTACCGGCGCGAGCCACAACGGGAACTTGCCGGCGTAATGCTCGACCAGCATGCCGATGAAGCGCTCGAACGAGCCCAGGATGGCGCGGTGGAGCATGACCGGGCGGTGCTTGGCGCCGTCCTCGCCGATATAGTTGGCGTCGAGCCGCTCGGGCAGCACGAAATCGAGCTGCAGGGTGCCGCACTGCCACGACCGGCCGATGGCATCGCGCAGGTGGAACTCCAGCTTGGGGCCGTAGAACGCGCCTTCGCCCGGGGAATAGCTGAACTCCAGTCCGGCGGCGGTGACGGCCTCGGCCAGCAGCCTCTCGGCCTGGTCCCAGGTCGCCTCGGTGCCGCCGCGCAGCGCCGGATTGTCCGGGCGGGTGGCCAGCTTCACGGCCACGTCGGTAAAGCCGAGGTGTTCGTAGACGCTGGCCAGAAGCTCGCAGAACGCCTTGGTCTCGCCGACGATCTGGTCGACGCGGCAGAAGATGTGCGCGTCGTCCTGGGTCATCTGCCGCACCCGCATCAGGCCATGCAGCGCGCCGTGGGCCTCGTTGCGGTGGCAGCAGCCGAATTCCGCCATGCGGATCGGCAGGTCGCGGTAGGAGCGGATGTCGTTCTTGAATATCTGGATATGCGCCGGACAGTTCATCGGCTTGAGCGCCATCAGCCTGGACTCGCCCGACACGATCGGCTTGTCGTCATCGACGCTGGGAATCTCGTCCGGCACCACGAACATGTTCTCGCGGAACTTGGACCAGTGGCCCGACTGCTCCCAGAAGCGCGAATCCAGCAGCTGCGGGGTCTTCACCTCCACATAGCCATGGGCGGTCAGCCGGCGGCGCAGATACTGCTCCAGCGCCTGCCAGATGATGTAGCCCTTCGGGTGCCAGAACACGGACCCCTGCGCCTCTTCCTGCAAATGGTAGAGGTCCATCTCGCGGCCGATGCGGCGGTGATCGCGCTTTTCCGCCTCTTCCAGGCGGAACAGATAGTCCTTCAGTTCCTTGTCGTCGCGCCACGCGGTGCCATAGATGCGCTGGAGCATCTCGTTGTCCGAATTGCCGCGCCAGTAGGCGCCGGCCAGCTTCATCAGCTTGAACGCCTTGCCCAGCTTGCCGGTGGACGGCAGGTGCGGCCCGCGGCACAGGTCGATGAAGTCGCCCTGGCGGTAGAGGCCGATGGCCTCGCCCTGCGGAATCGAGGCGATGATCTCGGCCTTGTAGTCCTCGCCGATCTTCTTGAAGAAGGCGACGGCTTCGTCGCGGTCCCACTCCTCGCGCACGATGGCCTCGTCCCGGTCGACGATCTCGCGCATGCGCTGCTCGATCTTCTCCAGATCCTCCGGGGTGAACGGTTCCTTGCGGGCGAAGTCGTAGTAGAAACCGTCCTCGATCGCCGGTCCGATGGTGACCTGGGTGTCCGGATACAGCTCCTTCACCGCCTCGGCCATCACATGGGCCGCGTCATGGCGCAGCAACTCCAGCCCAGCCTCGTCCTTGCGGGTGATGATCGAGACCCTTGCGTCTTTCGCGATGGTCCGCGTCAGGTCCCATTCCTGGCCGTCGACGAGGACGGCAAGGGCGGCCTTGGCCAGGCCGGGGCCGATATCGGCGGCCAGCGCGGCGCCGGTGACGGGGCCATCGAACTGGCGGGCGCTGCCGTCGGGCAGGGTGATCTTGACGGGGCTGTCTACTGTCTGGTCCATGGTCGAAAAGCTGCTCCGGTGAGAGCCGGGAACCGTAGTCCGATTTGCCGGGGTGTCAAGCGGCCCGGGCCGTTTAGCGCCTATCTGCGCGGCGCCGCCGCTGGTATTCTTGCCCCGGTTTCGGCAATCCATGATGGTTGGGGGAAATTGATGTCGGAGGTTCTTGAGGCGCGGATCGACGCGCCGCAGCCTGAACGGCTGAAGGCCGGCGGGGATGGCGGCAACCTGCTGGCAATCCACCTCATGGGCCTGCTGCTGACCTTGGTGACGCTGGGCATCTACCGCTTCTGGTGGCGCACCAATGTCCGCCGATACCTGTGGTCGAGCCTGTCCTACAAGGGCGATCCGTTCGAATATACCGGCCGGGGACTGGAGCTTTTCGTCGGCTTCCTGATCGTGCTGGTGCTGGTGGTGGCGCCGCTGATGGGCGTGTATTTCCTCGGCTACTACCTGCTGAAATCGGGCGACTTGCTGCTTGGCGGCACGATCATGGGCGGTACCTACCTGGTGATGTTCGCGCTGTTCGGCGCCGCGATCTACCGGGTGATGACCTACCGGCTGTCGCGGACCAAGTGGCGCGGTATCCGCGCGGCGCTGGGCGGTTCAGCGTTCAAATACACCGGGCTCTACATGCTGAGCCTGCTGTTGCAGGCACTGACCCTGGGCCTGGCGACGCCGTTCGTGACCATCATGGTCTACCGTTACATCCTCAACAATGTCTGGTTCGGTAGCGGGCGGCTGACATTCGACGCCGACTGGAAGCCGCTGTTCAAATACTACATCGGGCCAGGACTCGTGCGGCTCGCCGCGCTGGCCGTCATCGGCGTCGCCATCTACCAGATGACCAGGGCGTCCGGTCAGGGAGATGCCGCCGAGCAGGCAGCCGTGCTGAACGGACTTGGTTACATCGGCGCCGGTCTGCTGCTGCTGCTCGTGTCGGCGATCGTCATGTACTGGTACTGGGCGGCGGTGATCCGCACCATCTTCGCCGGCATGGAATTCGAGGGCGTGCGGTTCGCGGCGCCGGTGACCGGCGGCCGATACGCCAAGTTCATGATCGTCAACTTCCTGCTGGTGGTGTTCACCCAGTACATCGCCTATCCGTGGGTGCAGCTGCGCATCCTGCGTTTCGCCGCGTCGAACATCGAAATCCACGGCGAGCCGGACTTCACGAAAATCTCCCAGAACACGGCGCTTCAACCGCGCTTCGGCGAAGGGCTGGGCGAGGCGTTCCTCTGAGATGAGCGAATCCTACGAAGCCACGCTTTATGACGGCTTCTCGGCGGCGGGGCGCGCCTGCGTCACGGTGCCGACCCTCAGTGCGCTGGAAATTCGCTTCCCGGATGGCGACGTGATCTCCTGGCCCTATGCGACACTGGCGCTGGTCTCCGACGAGGGCGACGGCAACCGGGTCGTGCTCGCGCCGGGCCGGGACGCGGACGAGCGGCTGACGGCGACGGGTCCTGGTGTTTTCCGGGCGCTGCTGGCGGCGGTACCGTCGCTGCGCGACCAGCAGCCGACGCGGGGATACCGCATGGCGGCGCTGACGGCCGGCGCCATCGTCTCCGTGCTGGCGCTGGTGTGGGCGGGTTATCCGCTGATCAAGGATGGTCTCGTGGCGGTGTTTCCGGTGGCATGGTCAGACAGGATCGGTGCGGAGATGGTCAATGACGAGGCCATGTTCGACAAGCCCTGCACCGGCGCGGCGGGCCTCGCCGCGCTCGACGATCTCGCCAAACGGCTGAGCGAGGGCGCCGGTCTGCGCCAGCCGATCACGGTGCATGTGCGCTCGCGCGACGAGGTCAACGCCTTCGCCGCGACCGGCGGGCACGTCGCCCTGCTCGACGGGCTGATCCAGCATGCGGCGACGCCGGACGAGGTGGCCGGCGTCCTCGCCCACGAGATCGGCCATGTGAAGCACCGGCACCCACTGAAACGGCTGATCGACGTGGCCGGCATCCAGCTCATTGTCACCGGTATCAGCGGTGACGTCGGCGCGGTGGGCACCATGGTGCTGATGCTCAACTACGGCCGCAGGGACGAGGCGCAGGCCGACCGAGCCGCGCTCGAGCTGCTGGACAAGGCCGGCATCAGGGCGAACGGGCTGGCCGACTTCTTCGACCGGATGGCGGAGAAGCAGAAGGACAGGATCAACTTCACGGGCTTCCTGCGCACTCATCCGCCGCTGGCCGACCGGTCGGCGCTGATGCACGGCCACAAGCCCACGAGGGCGACCGGTCCGGCTCTCACCGACCGGCAGTGGGAGGACGTGCGCGCGGTCTGCGAGTCCGTCAGGGAGTGAGCCTGTCAACCGCCCAGACCACGGTCCGCCGGTGCAGCCACGATCGCCGACGCTCAGTCCTCGCCGTTTGATCCTGCTCAAATACACAGGCGGCGCAGGTCACTACCCTGTCTGGATCAAAGCTGATCTGGACGGACCTGCCATGAAAAAGCAAAGAACCTTGTTCATCATCGCGGACGGCGGCCATGTGCGCTTCGTCGAGAAGCGTATCGGCGAGATGGTTTTCGACACGGTGAAGGAGTTCGATTCGCCCGTTGTCCACGAACCTGCCCGCCACCTCGGTTCGGATCGCCCAGGTCGGAGCCGGGAAAGTATCGGCCTCGCGCGCCATGCCGTGCAGCCCAGGCATGATCTGCACACCGCCGGGAAGATCGACTTTCTGCGGGGTATCGGCGGTGAACTGAATGCGGCCCATCGGCGCGGCGAATTCGACCACCTGGTGCTGGTCGCACCGGCCAAGGCGCTGGGCCATCTCTTGGAGGCGCTCGATGATGCAACGGAAGCGTCGGTGACCGCGCGGTTGCGCAAGGACCTGACCCGCGTTCCGGACGGACAGCTGCCCGGCCACCTGTCCGACATCGTCCATGGCTGGCGGGCTCAGCGGCCGGTCGGCGCCGCCAGTTCCCGATAAAGCCCGATCATCCGCTCGCCGACCATGGCGAGGGAAAAATGGGTGGCGATGTGCATGCGCGCGGTTTCGCCAAGCCGCACACGTGCCACCTCATCCAGTGACAGGGCGTCATCGAGCGCCCGGGCCAGGGCGTCAGGGTCGGCTGGCGGCACCAGCCAGCCGGTCCTGCCATCGATGACGATGCCGGGCGTCCCTCCCGCGCTCGACGCGACGACCGGACGTCCCATGGCCAGCGCCTCGGCGCAGATGCTGTTGAACGCCTCCGGCGTTCGCGATGGCACGGCCACCACATCGGCAAGCATGTACGCGACCGGCATGTCGGGCGCATAGCCGACGAAGCGGGCCCGGCCTTCCAGATTCAGCTCGGCGATCAGCTTCAGCAGGGTCTCGCGGTATTTCGGGTTGTCCTCGTCGCGGGCGACGATCAGGCAGGTGGCGTGCTTGTTGTTCATGCGGGCCATCGCCCGCAGCAGGATGTCGTGGCCCTTGCCTGGGGCCACGCGGCCCGGCATCAGGATCACGGCGGACAGGTCGTCGGCACGCCAGTCCTGCATCTGGCGCACCAGCTTCTCGGTGCGCACCGCCGCCGGATCGAACCGGCGCAGGTCGACGCCGCGTGGAATCACTTCGACCCTGGTCGCTGCCGACAGCGCCTGGGGCACCAGCGCGGCAACGAAGTCCGAGGCGGCGACGATGGCGCGGGCGGCGGCCATCTCCGGCACGACCCACTTCTCCGGCTCGTTGTGCTCGTTGGCGATGGGCGACGCCACGAACGGCACGCCGGTTGATTTCGACACGGCCCGCGCCAGCCGCGCGCCGCGGCGGCCATAGGCATGGATCACGGTGATGCGGTGCGCCGTGACCGCGGCCTTGAGGCGGCGGGCGATCCGCCAGCGGGTCAGCGGTGAAACCGCATCGAACGGCAGCGCGAGATGGATACCGCCGGACTGGCGGAACTCGCCGACCAGCGCGCCGTGCCGCGAGGCGGCGACGACCACGCCGCCGGCGGCGATGGCGGCGCGGGCAATGTCGACGGCGTTGCGCGACGGTCCATCCGCGTCGAGGCGGGGCAGGATCTGGAGAATCCGGGGTGCTGGTCCGGCATTCGGGTGATCGAGAAGGTTGAAGGCGGCCCCCGGCGCTGGCTAGATGGTGCAATGGAATCGTCACTTAGCACCATTTCCGTGGACGGTCACGAGCTTGCGTACGAGGCCCTTCCGGGCCGCGTGCCGGGGGTGATTTTCCTGCCCGGCTTCAAGTCCGACATGACCGGCGCCAAGGCCACGGCGCTGCGCGACTGGTGCGGCAGGCGCGGCCAGGCGTTCACCCGATTCGACTATTCCGGACATGGCCAATCGACCGGAAAATTCGAGGACGGCACCATCGGCAGGTGGGCGGCGGACGCCGTCGCCATCCTCGACACGGTCACGACCGGGCCGCAGATCCTCGTCGGCTCGAGCATGGGCGGCTGGATGGCGCTGCTGGCGGCTCGCGCCCGGCCGGACCGGATCGCCGCGCTGGTCGGCATCGCCGCTGCGCCCGACTTCACCGAGGACCTTATGTGGGCGGGGTATCCTGAGGACGTAAAGCAGATACTGCGCCGCGATGGCGTCTATCACGAGCCGTCGGACTACGGTGAGCCCTATACGATAACCATGCGATTGATCGAGGAGGGCAGGGAGCATCTGGTGCTGCGGTCGCCGCTGACGCTGCCGTTCCCGGTGCGGCTGATCCAGGGCATGAAGGATCCCGATGTGCCGTGGCGGGCGGCTTTACGGCTCGCCGAGCACATCGGCGGCGACGATGTCGAGGTGACGCTGGCCAAGAGCGGCGACCACCGGCTGTCGGAGCCGGCCGACATCGCGCGGCTGGAGGCGGTGCTGGAGCAACTGACGGGCGCCTCTTCAGGCGGCCGATAGCCGTTATTGTCCCAGTTGCGTGGACGCGACGCGCCGGACGTCGCCGATCATGGCGTCCACGAAAGGGCCGTATCCATTGGCCGGATACCAGTCGCCGGAAAACCGGAACGCGGCCTCGGCGATTTTCGCGTAGGAGGCGCGGCAGTCCACGGCCGCGCGATAGATCGACTCTTCATCGAAATACACGAAGGTACGGCCCGCGCCGGAACTCTCGACAAGGTCGCCCGGCACCGTGTCGAACGGCGCAACGATCGGTATCCCCGCCGCCAGCGCGTCATAGGCGATGCCTGAGCCGCGGTCTTTGTACTCCGCCGGGTCGTAGGGAAGGATGACCAGGTCGCACCTGGAAATTTCCGCGGCGAGGTCGGGCACATAGCCGATGACGGACAGAAGCGGGCTTGCCTGTGGGACTTTCAGAACGTTGTAGCTGTCATGGACCAGCACCCGCAGGCCATCATTGATGAGCCTGGGAATGAGACCCCGAATGACGTGAAGGCCCTTTTCCGGACGCTGGGCGCCGAAGAAGCCGACAGTGCCCAGGCGATCGCGCGGGCCGTCGATCCGCCGGGCGCTGTGTGGCGCCGGATACACGGCAAACGACCCATCCGCCGTGATCGGCAGATAGTGCTTCCTGAGCGCGGGAACGAACGAACCGCAGCGGAGCGGGGCCTTGCTCCTGCGCATGTTCAGGAATGCGTCACGCCACCACATGGCGCCGGTCTTGAATCCGCCGGCTTCCGGCGTGAAGTGAATGCAGCATGAGACCGGGGTGTTTCGCCTGGACATGGCGCAGGCACTCAGCTGGTACGCGGAGATGGTTGGCCAGAGGAGCAGGTCCGCGTCGTCTGTCTGATCGATATCCCGGGCGGTTGCCTGGCTCTGGCTTCGGTACAGGTAGTATTCGCCCGCGATGGGGTCGATCTGCCTTGCTTCCTTTGGGCCGGCGAACGGATGGGCCGTAAAGATCGGCGTGACCGGACCGAACGCCGCCAGAGCATCCCGCGGCGCGTCGGGGAGGGCGGTGTGCGCGTAGACGTGAACGGAGTGGCCCCGATCCACAAGCAGGCGGGCGATGTTGGCAACCCACTCGAAATGGTGTCCCGCCTGTCCGACGAGGCCCGGGTCCATCAGGTTGATCTTCATGCGGTTTCGATCACTGGAAGGGGTATGGTCAGCGGTGTGTGCGGGGACTGTGACCTTGATCAGGCCCAGTGTAGGTAAATGGCAACCGCCGGCAATGCAACGGGTGCAGGCCTATCATTTGGGATCCCCGGCATCCGCAAACGAGTCGCGGGTTTCGTCGGGATCGAAGTGATGCAGAAGGCGGTAGTCATTCCAACCATCCTTTCCCTCGCAGGTAACGATGGAACAGGCGGTGAGTGAACCTCCGGCGTCGTAGAGAAGGTGCTGCAGGCGCTCCCAGAGATAGGGAAGCGTTGGACTCTCGAACACAAGGTTGACGTAGGGATGACCATCCATCCCGTCATCCACGTCGAGCCGCTCGATGATCCCGGGTTCCCGGCGAACCCATGCATCGCAGATTGCGCGGACATCGTCGGTGTTCATGGCCGGCGCGCGATGCGGATGTATCTGGATCATCAGGCTCGCCATGCCTATTCGCGTGCCAGAATGGCCCGCAGCCCTTCCCGATAATTCGGATAGGCCAGCGTCACCCCCAGTTCCCGCTTCATCCTGTCGTTCCGCACCCGCTTGCTCTCTTCATAGAAACTGCGGGCCATGGGCGTGAGGTCGGCCTGCTCGATGGGTGTCAGCGGCTCGACCGGCACACCCAGCAATTCGCAGGCATAGGCGGTGACGTCCTGCGGCGGCGCGGGCTCATCGTCGCAGAGGTTGTAGATGGCGCCGGGGCGGGGCCGGACCATGGACGCGATCAGCGCGGCGGCCAGGTCGTCCACATGGATACGCGAGAACACCTGGCCTTCCTTGAACACCCGCCGCGTGCGGCCCGCCTTCACCACGTCGATGGCGCTGCGGCCCGGGCCGTAGATGCCGGGCAGGCGGAACAGGTGCACCGGCACCCGGCCCATCTCGTGAAGGCTCATCCAGCCCATCTCCGCCTCGGCCCGCTTGCGGCCGCGGCTGGTCGAGGGCGAGCGCGGCGAGGTCTCGTCCACCCAGCCGCCGTCCTTGTCGCCATAGACGCCGGTGGTCGACAGGTAGCCGGCCCAGGCTAGGTGCGGCAGCGAGGCGATGTCGGCGGCGTGGTGGCGCAGCACCGGATCGCCGGAATCGCCGGGCGGAACGGAGGCGAGGATGTGCGTCGTGCCTTCCAGTGCCTTCGCCGGATTGTCGATGGGGCGGTCGCCGTCGAACAGGAACACGTCGAAGCCCTGCGCCTCCAGCGCCGCCTTCGTGGCCGGCGTGCGGCAGGTGCCCGCGACCTTCCAGCCGTCGGCGCGAAGCTGCCGGCCGGCGATCTGTGCGGTGTAGCCCAGCCCGAAGACGAAGAGTCGCTTCATGAAGGTCGATCTCCTATATGTTGCCTCGCAGCTTAGAAGCCCTTCCCGGAACCTCACAAGGCTCACGCTTGAGAAAGATCCTTGCCCTGCTGGGCGCCGTCGCGGCCGGTTTCGCCTCGTTCCCTGCCGCCGCCAACAACTACGGCGAGTGCATGAAGCTCGTCGACATGGCGCCCAAGCGCGCCTACGAGCTGGCCGCCCAGTGGCGCGACTACAGCGGCGGCATCCCGGCCGAGCACTGCATGGCGCTGTCGCTGTTCGCGCAGGGCCAGTACGAGAAAGCGGCCGTCATGCTGGAAGATCTGGCCAGGCGCGCCCAGCAGCAGGCGAAGGCAAGGCCGGCGCAGGGCGCGGCCGAGGTCAAGCTCGGCAAGGACGGCAAGCCTGAACCGGAGCCCGAGGTGCTGCCGCCGGGCCTTGCCGTCGATCTGCAGGCGCAGGCCGGCAATGCCTGGCTGATGGCCGAGAACAATGAGAAGGCGTTCCGGGTGCTGTCGGAAGCGCTGGGGATGCACGGGATCGACGACGACCAGGCTGCCGAGACCCTGATCGACCGGGCGCGGGCGCAGGTCGAGATGGGCAATTTGGAAGGCGCGGTAAAGGATCTGGACGTGGCGCTCCAGCGCGGCGGCCCGCGCTCGACCGCCTATTCGTTCCGCGCGGCGGCGCACCGGGCGCTTGGCCACTTCGAGTCGGCCCGCGCGGACATCGACAAGGCGCTGATGCTCGATGGCGAAAATGTCGACGCGCTGCTCGAACGCGCCAACCTCAATTACGCCATCGGCAACGGCGACGCGGCGGTGATGGACTGGATTCAGGTGATGAAGCTGGCGCCCGACACGCCCTCGGCCAAGGCCGCCGCCGACAGCGTCAACAAGGTCCGCGCCATGCAGGCCGAAGAGGCGGCGCAACCGGCTAAGCCATCCACTCCCGCCGCACATCGGGTTGAGCTTCCGAAGCCAGCCGCGCCGGCCGAAGCGCCTCAGCCCGCGCCGGCACCAGCGCCCTGAGCGCCCAGGCGGCCATCGCCCGCACCAGCGGCGAGGCATCGCCCAGCAAGGACTCCACCACTGGAACCGAAGAAGTGTCGCCGCTGTTGCCCAGCGCGATCAGCACGTTGCGCACGAACCGGTCGCGGCCGATACGCTTGATCGGCGAGCCGGAGAACAGCGCCCGGAAGGCCGCATCATCCAGCATCGCCAGCTCGGCGAGCAACGGCGCGGTCAGCTCGTCGCGGCCATGGAAGGCGGTCTCGCGGGCCTCGCTGGCGAACTTGTTCCACGGACACACGGCCAGGCAGTCGTCGCAGCCATAGATTCGGTTGGCCATCGGCTGGCGGAATTCGAGCGGGATATGGCCGTCATATTCGATGGTCAGATACGAGATGCAGCGCCGTGCGTCGAGCTGGTACGGTGCCGGAAACGCATTCGTGGGGCAGGCATCGAGGCAGTTGCGGCACTGGCCGCAATGGTCGGGCTCGGGCCGGTCGGCCGGCAGGTCCAGGTCGGTGTAGATCGCGCCCAGGAACAGCCACGAGCCGAAGCCGCGCGACACCAGATTGGTGTGCTTGCCCTGCCAGCCAAGCCCGGCCGCCTCGGCGAGCGGCTTTTCGGGGATGGGAGCGGTATCGACGAAGACCTTCAGGTTG
>CAMBYA010000038.1 GCA_945872035.1 Rhizobium sp. Q54 | reverse complement strand
GTCCGGCGCCGCGCAACCGCGCCTTCGCCCATCTCTGGACCGCGTTCGAGGCGTTTCTGAAGCTGGAGCGACTGCCGTGGGATCAAGCCGCAGACCGGTTTGCCGCCGTGCAGGACCAGTGGAGATTTTCCGCGGATGGGAGCGCCACGTTCATGGGGCAGGCGCGGAGCGGGCTGGTCTTCCAGGCGGTCACCCAGATTCCCGGCATTCTTCTGACAGTGGCGTCGCCCGTCTGCTGCGGCGTCCGGGTCGAGAAGTGGGGCGCTGGCGCGGCCAGCAAGGGCCCGGCCAACGCCACATCCGGCAGGGCCGGGTTGGAACACGTCGGAGATTGGCAGTAGGTTTCGGTTCATCGTCGAGCACCGGGGGAGCATCGTGGCTATTCATCTTGGCTTCAGTCTGGCCGCCGCAGCGGCGGTTGCTGCAGTGGGTCTATGGCAACCGGCCGCCGCGCAGGAATTCAAGGCCAATCTCACGGTCGGAAGCGAACTGCGCTTCTTCGTCGAGAAGGCGGAATGGCCCGGTCAGGATACGCGTCGGGTGTATCCCTCGATCTATGGCGAGGCCGACCTGTCCTATGCATGGGATGGAAACAGCCACTCGTTCAATCTGGTGCCGTTCGGCCGCTACGACGCCTACGACGACCGCCGCAGTCACGTCGACCTCCGCGAGGCCAACTATCGGTTTCGGGGCGGCGAGTGGGAAGTGCTGGTGGGCGCCCATCGGGTGTTCTGGGGCGTGACCGAGTCTCGCCATCTCGTGAATGTGATCAATCAGGTCGACGCGGTCGAGGATGTCGACGGCGACGACTACCTCGGCCAGCCGATGATCGACGTGACGCTGCAGGGCGACTGGGGAAGGCTCGACCTGTTCGCCATGACCTTCTTCCGCGAGCGCACCTTCAACGCCAACGATTCCCGTCTGCGCGGCCCGCTTCCCATCGAAACCAACGATCCCGAATTCGAATCCGGCGACAAGAAGTGGAACGTCGATCTCGCCGCGAGATACCAGAACTCGTTCGGGCCGGTTGACCTGGGGCTGAGCGTCTTCCACGGCACCAATCGCGAACCCTGGCTGCGATCATCCAGCGGCGCCAATGGGCCGGTCCTGCGCCCCTACTATCAGACCATGACCCAGACCGGTATCGACGTCGCCTGGGCAGTGGGCGACCTGGTCCTCAAGGCCGAGGCGCTCTATCGCTTCGGGCAAGGCAGTCCGTTCTTCGCCACGGTCTTCGGCGGCGAATACACCGTCAAGAACGCCCTCGGGCTCGACATCGACATGGGACTGCTCGCGGAATTCAATTTCGACGACCGCGATGTCGCGCTCAACCCGGCGACCATCTACGACAAAGACGCCTTCACCGGGGTCCGCTTCACCTTCAATGATCAATCCGACGCGAACGTGCTTATCGGCGCGTTGATCGATGTCGAAGACGCGTCGACCTATCTCTATTTCGAGGCGTCGCGGCGCCTGTTCGTCAATTGGCGGGTGGAATTCGAGCTGCGCTACTTCGCCGCCGACGGCAACCCGGGCGCCCTGCGTGCATTGGATTCGGACAGCTTTGTCCAGCTGCGGCTGCTACGATTTTTCTAAAGACGGTAACGGTCAGATCGTCCGCCGAACCTAAACGGCGTTTCGGACGACCCTGCCGGGCCGTTCGCCAGTGTCCATGCCGCCCTGATGCGGGCAACCGTGAGCGGCCGCAGCCGGCGGACTGGCCGGTGCCGGGGCGGCGCCTTCTGCCGCAAGCGCGGCCTGACCTGCCAGCGTGAAGACAGAAAGGGCCAAGACCAATACTGGAAGTCTCGTGATGTTCTCCCGTTTTGTGCCACCGGCGAGAGGGTATCCCTGCCGAGGCGCACCGACAATGGAATGTCTTGGGCTGCATTGATGCGCCAGGCCAGATGATCACCTCAGAAAAGCTCAGATGAAAAGAGTTGTACCGGCGTCATACCCTGAAATGGCCCCGGGTCTTGTGGGTGTCCAGGGCGATGCTTCCGCAAGCGAACCGACGACTTCCGATGCGGAGAATTTCTGTCACACAGACGCCCGGGCAAACGGGTACGTCTTCTTCGTTTTGCGCTGATGTGGTCGGAAGAGCCGCCAAGTGGCCGAAATCTGGCCCCAATTCCGGGAGAAAAACGCCAGAATCTATAATGAAAATAGTGACTTATGTATGGCGGAGAGGGTGGGATTCGAACCCACGGTACGCTTGCACGCACAACGGTTTTCGAGACCGCCCCGATCGACCACTCCGGCACCTCTCCGCTGGGGTAGGCTTGTCTCGATGCGGCGGGAAACTAGCGTCACGGACGGGTAATGTAAATGCCCGCGTTAGCCGCCTGCTCGTATTGACTTGAAAAGCCGAATCGCTATAGTGCGCGCTCTTCCGAAGGGGTCCGCCCCATCGGACACGGAATCCATGCACGGGGTACGCCCCGCGGAAAGAGACGAAAAATGTTCGCAGTAATCAAGACGGGCGGCAAGCAGTACCGGGTCGCCGCCGGCGACGTGATCAAGGTCGAGAAGCTGGAAGCCGAAGCCGGCGCCACCCTGACCTTCTCCGACGTGCTGGCGACGGGCGACGGCGACAACATCACCATCGGCGCGCCGCTGATCGATGGCGCGTCGGTCACCGCCGAGGTGCTCGAGCAGACCCGCGCCAAGAAGATCATCATCTTCAAGAAGAAGCGCCGCCAGAATTACCGCCGAAAGAACGGCCACCGCCAGCACCTGACCGTGCTGCGCATCACCGGCGTTTCCGCCGCCTAAGCTGAGGAGCAGGACCCATGGCACATAAGAAAGCAGGCGGCAGCTCGCGCAACGGTCGCGATACCGCCGGTCGCCGTCTCGGCGTCAAGAAGTTCGGCAGCGAAGCCGTCATCGCGGGCAACATCATCATCCGCCAGCGCGGCACCAAGTGGCACCCCGGCGAGAACGTCGGCATGGGCAAGGATCACACCCTGTTCGCGCTGGTCCCGGGCACGGTGAAGTTCTACGTCGCCCGCGACGACCGCCAGTACGTGAAGGTCGAACCGGCGAACTGACTATCGACACATGGTTGTCCGACCGAAGGGGAATGGATGACCATTCCCCTTTTTTCGTATCGGCCCCGATCTAGATCCCACTTGGCCCATCTAGCGACTCATGAAATTTCTCGACGAATGCAAGATCTACCTGCGCAGCGGCAACGGCGGTAACGGCGTCGTCGCCTTCCGGCGCGAAAAATTCATCGAGTTCGGCGGCCCCAACGGCGGTGACGGCGGCCGCGGCGGCAGCGTCTGGGTCGAGGCTGTCGATGGGCTGAACACCCTGATCGACTACCGCTACAAACAACATTTCAAGGCTCAGGGCGGCGCGCCGGGCGCCGGCCAGGACCGCACCGGCCACAATGGCGAGGACGCGGTGCTGCGCGTGCCTGTCGGCACCCAGGTGTTCGAGGACGACAAGGAGACTCTGCTCGCCGACCTGACCGAGGTGGGCCAGCGGGTCAAGCTGCTGTCGGGCGGCAATGGCGGCTTCGGCAACGCCTATTTCAAGAGCTCGACCAACCGTGCCCCGCGCCACGCCAATCCCGGCCAGGAAGGCCAGGAGATGTGGGTGTGGCTGCGCCTCAAGCTGATCGCCGACGCGGGCCTTGTCGGCCTGCCCAACGCCGGCAAGTCGTCGTTCCTCGCCAGCGTGTCGGCGGCGCGCCCCAAGATCGCCGACTATCCGTTCACCACCCTGACGCCCAACCTCGGCGTGGTAGGCGTCGACGGCAAGGAATTCGTCATGGCCGACATCCCCGGCCTGATCGCGGGCGCGTCGGAAGGCCTCGGTCTCGGCACGCGTTTCCTCGGCCATGTGGAGCGCTGCGGCGTGCTGCTGCACCTGGTCGACGGCACCGCCGATGACGTGGCCGAATCGTACCGGATCATCCGCCGCGAGCTGAAGCGCTATGACGCCATCCTCGGCGACAAGAAGGAGATCGTCGGTCTCAACAAGATCGACGCGCTGACCCCCGAGGAGATCGAGGAAAAGCTGGCGGCGCTGAAGAAGGCGAGCCGCAAGACGGTCCATCCGCTGTCGACGGTCAGCGGCGAAGGCGTCCAGACCGTGCTGCGCGCGCTGTGGAAGGTGATCGAGGCCAAGCGCAAGGGCGAGGCCGCCGACGCAAACGCCTACAACGACCCCTGGCAGCCGGTCTAGGATCGCCGCCATGCAGTACGACTTCACCACCGCACGGCGCATCGTCATCAAGATCGGCTCTGCCACCCTGGTGGACCGGCGCACCGGCCTGCGCCGCGGTTGGCTGGCGTCGCTTGCCGAGGACATCATCGCGCTCAGGGCGCGCGGCGCCCAGGTGGTGATCGTGTCCTCCGGCGCGGTGGCGCTGGGGTCGCCTCATCTGGGTCCCGATTTCAACCGGGCTCGCCTCGCCGACAGCCAGGCCGCCGCCGCCGTGGGCCAGATCAAGCTGGCGCACGCCTACCAGGAGACCATGGCGCGCCACGACATCACCGTGGCGCAGATCCTGCTGACCCTGGACGATACCGAGGTGCGCCGCCGCTACCTCAACGCCCGCGACACCATCGAGGCGCTGGTGCATCTGGGCGCCCTGCCCGTCATCAACGAGAACGACACCGTCGCCACCCACGAGCTCCGCTATGGCGACAATGATCGCCTGGCCGCGCGCGTGGCGCAGATGATCTCGGCAGATTGCCTGGTCATCCTGTCGGACGTGGACGGCCTCTATTCCGCCGATCCGGGCATCGATCCCGACGCCACCCTGTTCCGCCATATTCCCCGCATCACGCCCGAGATCGAGGAAATGGCGGGCGACACCAAGGCCGACGGCATCGGCCGCGGCGGCATGGTCACCAAGATGGCCGCCGCCCGGATCGCCGTACCGTCGGGCTGCCACGTGCTGATCCTCAATGGCGGACCCGACCATCCCATCGGCCGATACCGCGACACCGGCGTCGGCACCTGGTTCGAGGCACACGAGGCGCCGCTGACCGTGCGCAAGCAATGGATCGCCGGCACGCTCCGGCCCACCTCGGTGCTGACCGTCGACGCGGGCGCCGAGGAGGCGCTGAGCCAGGGCAAGAGCCTGCTGCCGGCGGGTGTCACCGCCATCAACGGCGTGTTCGAGCGCGGCGACACGGTGACCGTCCAGAGCGCCGGGGGCCGCGACCTGGCGCGCGGGCTTGTCGCCTATTCAAGCGACGAGGCCCGACGTATCATGGGCCGCCGGAGCGACGCCATCGAGGAACTGCTGGGTTACAAGGGACGCGGGCCGTTGATCCACCGGGATCATCTGGTGCTGCTGCGGGAGACGAGGTCATGACCGCCGCCGGAATGCGCAAGCACGACAACGAGATCGACGCCGTCATGCAGGCGCTGGGCACGGCGGCGAAGAACGCCGCCCGCCTGCTCGCCACCGTCCCGACCGAGAAGAAGAACGCGGCGCTGCGCCTTGCCGCCCAGGCCGTGCGCGCCCGCTCGGCGGAGATTCTCACCGCCAACGCCCGGGACCTGGCGTCGGCGACCGACCGCGGCCTGAGCAAGGCGCTGCTCGACCGGTTGACACTCAATCCCGATCGCGTCGAAGGCATGGCCAAGGGTCTCGACGACGTGGCGGCGCTGGCCGACCCGGTCGGCGAGACCATCGCCGAGTGGGACCGGCCCAACGGCCTGCACATCGCCCGCGTCCGCCAGCCGCTGGGCGTCATCGGCATCATCTACGAATCCCGCCCCAACGTGACCGCCGACGCCGGCGCGCTGGCGCTGAAGGCGGGCAACGCCGCCATCCTGCGCGGCGGCAGCGAGGCCGTGAACTCCAACCGGGCGATCATGGCGTGCCTCGCCGACGGCATCGAGCAGGCGGGACTGCCTAAAGCGTCGATCCAGCTGGTGCCGACCCAGGACCGCGAGGCCGTCGGCATCATGCTGGGCATGGCCGGCACCATCGACGTCATCGTGCCGCGCGGCGGCCGTTCGCTGGTCGAGCGGGTGCAGAACGAGGCGCGCGTGCCCGTATTCGCCCATCTCGACGGCATCTGCCACACCTACGTCCACGCGGCCGCCGACCTCGACATGGCGCGCCGGATCGTGGTCAACGCCAAGATGCGCCGTACCGGCATCTGCGGCGCCACGGAATGCCTGCTGATCGACCGCGCGGTTCTCGGCACCCATCTGAAGCCCATCGTGGACGACCTGCTGGCGAAGGGCTGCGAGGTGCGCGGCGACGCCGAGGCGCGCAAGGCCGACCCGCGCATGGTGGCCGCCACCGACGCCGACTGGGGCGTCGAATTCCTCGACGCCATCATCGCCGTGCGCACGGTCGGCGGGCTGCAGGAGGCCATGGATCACATCGCCCGCTATGGATCGAGCCACACCGAGGCGATCATCACCGAAGACCAGGCCGCCGCCGCGACCTTCCTGAACGAGGTCGGCTCGGCCATCCTGCTGCACAACGCCTCGACCCAGTTCGCCGACGGCGGCGAGTTCGGCATGGGCGCCGAGATCGGCATCTCGACAGGCAAGATGCACGCGCGCGGGCCGGTCGGCGTGGAGCAGCTCACCACCTTCAAATATGTGGTCAAGGGTGACGGCCAGACCCGTCCCTGAAGCGCCCGCCATCAACCCGCTGTCGCCCATCTGGAAGGGGCGCAGGATCGGGCTGCTGGGCGGCTCGTTCAACCCGGCGCACCGGGCGCACCTGCTGGTGAGCCGGACGGCGATCAGCCGGCTGGGGCTGGACGAGGTATGGTGGCTGGTCTCGCCGCAGAACCCGCTGAAATCCGAAAAGGACATGGCGCCGCAGGCCGAGCGGCTGGCCGAGGCGCGGCGCGTGGCAGCCGGACAACGAATCCGGCCCACCGACATCGAATCGGCGCTCGGCACCCGATTCACTGTCGATACTCTGGCCGCGCTGCGCCGCCGCTTCCCGCTGACCAGCTTCGTCTGGCTTATGGGAGCCGATAATTTACAGCAGGTTACGCGCTGGAAACGGTGGCCGGACATCTTTCGGCTCACTCCGGTTGCGATTTTCGGCCGGCCAAACTATTCTCTGGCGGCAATGTCCAGCACGGCGGCGAAAAGATTCGGCACGCGGCGCATCCCGGTGGAGCGTGCGCGCGATTTGGCGGGGATGGTTCCCCCGGCATGGACCTTCATCCATTTGAGGCACGAACCCACCTCGGCGACCGCCATTCGCGCGGCCCGGCGTGCCCGCAACAGGAGCAGTGTAGATTAGTACACAGCAACGCCCGACTTCCACGGACCCGCTACTTTCGCTGATCCAGAAGTCACTCGATGACGATCAGGCATCCGACGTCGTCACCATCGATCTCCGAGGCAAGACCAGTCTGGCCGACTACATGCTGATCGCCACGGGGCGCTCGGCCCGCCATGTCACGGCCGTCGCCGAGCATCTGGGCGAGAGCCTGCGCGCCAGCGGCCACAAGCATTTCCAGATCGAGGGCCTGCCGGCCGCCGACTGGGTGCTGATCGACGCCGGCGACGTGATCGTCCACCTGTTCCGGCCGGAAGTGCGCTCGTTCTACAATCTGGAAAAGATGTGGTCGCCCGCGCTGATCGACGAGCTCGAGACGGCGTCCTAGGCACTCATGAACCTGGCCATCCTCGCGGTCGGCCGTGCCAAGCCCGGCGCGGAGCGCGGCCTGTTCGAGGACTACCGCAAGCGCCTGCCCTGGAAGCTCGACATGGTCGAGGTCGAGGAGAAGCGCCCGCTGGACGCCGCCACCCTGCGTGACCGCGAAGCCGCCCTGTTGCTCGCCAAGGTGCCCGACGGCGCGCTCGTCGTCGCCCTGGACCAGCGCGGGCAGGCAGTCACCAGCGAAATCCTCGCACAGAAGATGACGGCCTGGCGCGACGCCGGAAAGTCCCGCGTCTGCTTCCTGATCGGCGGCGCTACCGGGCACGGCGACGCGGTGCGGGAACGGGCGGATTTCCTGTTTTCATTGGGCAATTTGACATGGCCGCACATGCTGGTTCGCGCTATGTTGGCCGAGCAATTGTACCGGGCCTGGAGCATATCGGCGAACCACCCCTACCACCGGGCCGGCTGACGCCTATTTACGGTAACAACGATCCTAGAAAGACCGATGACCGAAACGACCCCTCCTGCTAACCGGCGGCCGCGTCCCGCCGTTCTGTGCATCCTGGACGGCTGGGGCCACCGGACCGAGCGCGAGAACAACGCGTTCCTGCTGGCGCGCACGCCCAACCTGACACGGCTGTTCGAGACCGAACCGCACGCCCTGCTGCACACCTCGGGCGAGGCGGTGGGCCTCCCCGACGGCCAGATGGGCAATTCGGAAGTGGGCCACATGAATCTGGGCGGCGGCCGGGTGCTGGTGCAGGACCTGCCGAAGATCGACGTCGCCATCCTCAACGGCTCGCTGGCGCGCAACCGCCTGCTGCGGGACGGCATCGCGGCGGTCAAGGCGTCGGGCGGCGCGTTCCACGTCATGGGCCTGCTGTCGCCGGGCGGCGTCCATTCCCACCAGGACCACCTCGTGGCGCTGGCGAAAATCATCAGCGAGGCGGGCGTGCCGGTCGTGCTGCACGGCTTCATGGACGGCCGTGATACGCCGCCGTCGAGTGGCCGCGAGTTCGCCGCCGAGGTCGAGGCCGCCATCGCGCCGCTGAAGGATGTGCGTTTCGGCACCGTCGGCGGCCGGTTCCATGCCATGGACCGCGACAAGCGCTGGGACCGGGTCGAGAAGGCCTATGCGGCGCTGGTGCGCGGCGAAGGCGAGACAGCCGCCACGGCGGACGCGGCCATCGCCGCCAGCTACGCGGCGGGCGTGACCGACGAGTTCATGCTGCCGGCCGTCATTGGCGGGTATCCGGGAATGAATGACGGCGACGGCCTGATCATGGCCAATTTCCGCGCCGACCGTGCCCGCGAGATCCTGACCGCGCTGGTCGACCCCACCTTCGACGGCTTCGACCGGCACCCGCTGGTGCAGTTCGCCTCGGTGCTGGGCATGGTGGAATATTCCTCGGCGCTCAGCGCCTTCGTGCCCGCGCTGTTCCCCGCCGAGAAGGTGGCGAACACGCTGGGCGAAGTGGTGTCGAAGGCCGGGCTCAGGCAGCTCCGCATCGCCGAGACCGAGAAATACGCCCACGTGACGTTCTTCTTCAACGGCGGCGAGGAAGCGGTGTTCGAAAACGAGGACCGTGTTTTGGTCCCCTCGCCAAAAGTCGCCACCTACGACCTGCAGCCCGAGATGTCCGCCGGAGAAGTGACCGACCGGCTGGTCGAGGCCGTCGCGTCCGACAAGTACGACCTGATCGTCGTCAATTTCGCCAATCCGGACATGGTGGGCCACACCGGCATCCTGTCCGCCGCCATCAAGGCCATGGAGGCGGTCGACGCCGCCGTCGGCCGGCTGGAGGCGGCGGTCCGCGCCAGGGGCGGCGTGCTGCTGATCACCGCCGACCACGGCAACCTGGAGATGATGCAGGACCCCGAAAGCGGCGAGGCCTTCACCCAGCACACCACCTTCCAGGTGCCGGTGCTGCTGGCGGGCGCCGGGCATGTGGCGCTGCATGACGGCGTACTCGCCGACGTGGCGCCCACCATGCTGGCGCTGATGGGCCTCGCGCAGCCGGCCGAGATGACCGGCCATTCGCTGGTGTCGCTGGCGCTCCTTGACGCCCCGCGGGAGGCCCGTGCGCGCGCCTGACATCGCCCTCGCCGCCGGCCTCGCGGCCGTCATGACGCTCGCCGCGTCAACGGCCGGCTTTGCCGCCAGGGACACGGAAGGCGCCCAGGACCAGCTCAAGTCCATCAAGCAGGAGATGGGCGAAGCCGCCGCCAGGAAGAAGCAGCTGGAGCAGCAGGCCGCCACGCTGCGGGTGGAGGAAAAGAAGCTGTCGTCGGCGCTCGTCGAGGCCGCCGCCCGGACCCGCGCCCACGAAGCGCGCATCCAGGGTCTCGAGGACGACCTCGCCGTGCTGAAGGCGCAGGAATCGGAGGCGGCCGAGACCCTGCGCCACAAGTCCAACGACCTTGCCTCGTCGCTTGCCGCCATGCAGCGCCTGTCGCGCCAGCCGACCGCGGCGCTGGTGCTGCGGCCGGCCAGCGTCGAGGATACCGCCCGCACCGCCATCGTGCTCGACCGCGTGCGCGACGCCCTGCTCGACCAGGCGGCCGACCTGCGCCACCGGATGGCCGAGTTGCAGACGCTGCGCGGCGACATCGAGATCCAGCAGGCCGCCCTGAAGACCGAGCTGGAGGAGCTGTCTGCCCGCCAGCAGGACGTGGACCGGCTGCTGGCCGAGAAGAAGGCCAACCGGACCGCCACGGAAGGCCAGGCGCAGAAGGAAGCCGAGCGCGCCCGCAAGCTGGCCAAGGACGCCAAGTCCATCGAGGCGCTGCTCAAGAAGCTGGAGGAAGAGGCCCGCAAGGAGCGCGAGCGCCAGAAGGCGCTGAAGCAGAAGCCGCCCGAAGGCCCGTCGTTCTCCGGGGCCGAGGGCAAGCTGCCGCTGCCGGTCCAGGGCAAGATAGTCCGCCGCTTCCAGGAAAAGGACGGCGTCACCAACCGGGAATCCAACGGCATCTATGTCGAGGCGCGCGCCGCTTCCCAGGTGATCGCGCCCCATGACGGCAAGGTGGTGTTCGCCGGACCGTTCCGAGACTACGGGCTGCTATTGATCATCGATCATGGCGAGGGATATCATACGCTCCTCGCGGGAATGGGCCACATCGACGCCACCGTGTCGCAGTGGGTGCTTGCCGGCGAACCCGTTGGACAGATGGGACCCGAACGCGCGGCATCTGCGCGTGACTCCAAACCACGACTATATATTGAATTGCGGCGCAACGGCCGCTCGATTAACCCGCTGCCATGGCTCGCGGGACGGTGACAGGAAAGGTGTGTGGATGAATTCGAAGCAGCTTACCCGGTTCGGCCTGACGGCCGTCGTCGGCATCGCGATCGCGGCCGCGACCGTCGGCGTTTCATCCACCCGGGCGGCCGACCGGTCCGAGACCTACCGCCAGCTGAACCTGTTCAGCGACGTGTTCACCCGCATCCGCGCCAACTACGTGGAAGAGGTCAATGACAAGGAGATGATCGAGGCGGCCATCAACGGCATGCTGACGTCGCTCGATCCGCATTCCAGCTACATGAACGCCGAGAACTTCGAGGACATGCAGGTCCAGACCAAGGGCGAGTTCGGCGGCCTGGGCATCGAAGTCACCATGGAAAACGGGCTGGTCAAGGTGATCTCGCCGATCGATGGCACGCCCGCCGACAAGGCCGGCATCCAGTCCGGCGACTACATCACCGCGCTCGACGGCGAGCAGATCATGGGCCTGACCCTGAACGAGGCGGTCGAGAAGATGCGCGGCTCGCCGGGCTCGAAGATCGTGGTCTCCATCGCCCGGCGCGGCGAGCAGGCCCAGTTCGACGTGGAGATCATCCGCGACATCATCAAGATCGTGTCGGTGAAATCGCGCGTCGAGGGCGACAGCGGCTATATCCGCATCTCCAGCTTCAACGAGCAGACCGAGCCCGGCCTGAAGAAGGCCCTCGACGAGATCAAGAAGCAGGCGGGTCCCAGGCTCAACGGCATCGTGCTCGACCTGCGCAACAATCCGGGCGGCTTGCTCGACCAGGCCGTCGCGGTGGGCGACGCGTTCCTCGACAAGGGCGAGGTAGTGCAGACCCGCGGCCGCGACCCGCAGGACGTGCAGCGCTATCACGCCCAC